>SKYL01000206.1 GCA_007127935.1 Halorhodospira sp.
GCCCTCGCAGTGACGGGGGTGACCTCCGTCACTGCGAGGGCCGTAGGCCCGTACCCGTCATCGCGAAGGCCGTAGGCCCGCGGCGATCTCCATCAACAAAGCCAAACCACCCAAATCAACTTCCACTATACCCCTTAATAAGACCTCGACATTCAGAATGCCGCTCACCTGCCGATAACAAAACGACAAGGCGGAAACCGCTCAACGGGATCGGGAAATCGCCCTTCACACCGGGTGTTGCGCAAATACCACAACCGGTGTGAAGCGGCCTCCCCCCAGGGCTTGCAGACCGATCGAAGGTGGTGTAGAAAGCCAATGTGCGCCGCCGCCCGACGGCAGGGTTGCTTTCCCGCAACACCCCCGGTGAGCGGCCACGCCTTGCCAAGGTTGAATGCGCGACAACAAACATCGTGGCACTTAAATAAGTGGAAACAAGAAAGGAGTACTCCCCTATGAAGAAGCATTTTGTAACCTTCGCCGCGGCCGCTGCCATGGCTTCCCCGTTGGCGATCATGGCCGACGCCAACGCCGGCCCCGAGGTATACGGCCGCGTGCACATCTCGTTGGACAACGAGGGATATGACAACGACAATGGCGATAGCGGCGCCCTCCAGATGCACGAGCATTCCTCCCGTCTCGGTTTCCGCGGCAGCGAGAGCCTGGACGGCGGAATGGAGGCGTTCTATCAGTTGGAAGCCGGAGTCGCCTGGCACGACAACGGCAACATTGCTGCCTCCCGTGACTCCTTCGTCGGCCTCCGCGGCGACTTCGGCTCCGTCCGCCTCGGCCGTCTGCCTTGGGGCAACGCCATCGTCTACGGCCCCGGCAACTTCTTCCCGACCCAGGCCGGCGATCCCGGTAACTTGATCGATGCCATCGTATTCGGTGGTTTCGATGGTGCCGGTGACCCCGTGATGGGCATCGGTGGCCGTGCCAAAAAGGCCATCGAGTATACCGCGCCGGTCCCCGGTCCGGTCGGCGTCATCGTCACTTACGTCCCGTCCGTTCAGGGTGACGAGGACGAAGGCTTTGATAGCGACTACATGGTGCGTGTGACCTTCAATGAGGGTCCGATCGCCGTTCAGGCCACCTACATGTCGATCCATCACGACCATGCCAGATCCGTCAATGACGGCGGTGATGCGGGCGACAGTGCTACGGTGACCGCCCTCCAGGGCACCTACAACCTGGGTGACATCCGGGTCGGTGGCGGTTACGCCGCTGCAAGCAACGATCTGGACGATGCCGATAACACCGCCATGTGGCTCGGCGCCGCGATGAAGGTCAGCCCGCAGGGCACCATCAAGCTGCAGTACACCGCGTTCAACGGTGATTTCGACGACACGGACGTGTCCGTGATGGCCCTCGGCTACGACCACGCCCTGAGCCGCCGGACCACCGTCTATGGCGTCGTGGCCAACGTCAGCAATGACGACGACGCTGGCGCGGTTCCGCACGATTACGCCGGCGGCAGCACGACCAAGATCGGCGAAGGCGAAGACGGCTCCGTCGTCTCCTTTGGTGTCATCCACGACTTCTGATCGAGTCGAAACAACAACTGATCCCGGATACAACCGGGACTACATCTGAAACTCCACGGGCGCCCTCGGGCGCCCGTTTTTTATGGGGCGTCCATTCCATTGAGCCCCGGGGCCGGCCCCGTCACCCCCCTTCCCGTCATTGCGAGCCCCGAAGGGGCGCGGCAATCTCCGGGGGATCGCCACGGCCCTCCGGGCCTCGCGATGACGGGGGTAGCCCTCCGGGCCTCGCGATGACGGATTGGGGGACTTCGGGTAGTCGGCGCGGACGCCGCGTCACTCTTCGGTCACTGCTCCGAGGAAGTCGATGAAGGCATTCAGGTCAGCTTGGACCGCCACCAGACACGGCTCCACACCGGCCGCCAAGTCGGTCAACCTGCCCGGCTTGAGGTTGAAGGTGTAGATATTCCGGACGAGATGGCGAAAAGCCCGGTACTCGTCGAGACAGTCGCGGGTGGCACGATGAACCACCGCGGGACGTACACCCTTCATCTCCGCCGCCATCTGCCGCAGCAGTTCTTGATGCCAGTTGCCGCCGGTGGGCATGGCACCGTCCACGGTGCGGGCAATGTCCTCGAAGCAGGATTCGATTCCCGCGTAAAAACCGTGGAGGTTGAGCGCCGCGCCGTCCAGGTAGCCGTCGTCGCCGGTGGCGCGCGCCTTCTCGGAAAGCAAGATCGCCCGTTGCGCCACCCGCTCGATATCCAGGAGGACCTGGCCCAGCCGACCGGCCAAGGCGGGGTATGTCCCCGGGCCGATCATATCTCCCGGCCCTCTTGCTCGATTCGTTTCCGCAACGACGGCGGCGCTTGCTCTACGGCGATCAGGTCGACCGTGATCTCCGGGTCCAGCGAGGTCACGGCGGCCAAGGCGCGCAGGTAATCACGTTCCGCCAAGCCCCAGACGGCCAGATCGACGTCGGAGCGCTCTCCGAAGTGTTCGGGCCGAAGCAGTGAGCCGAAAACCACTGCCCGTTCGATATGGAAGCGCCGCCTCAAGTGGTCCGCCGCGTCTTGGGCCACCGCCAGACCGCGCTCGAGGCGCCGCCGCCTCCCCTCGGCGGCGGCGGCGGCCCGCACCTTGGCGGTGCGGCGGTAGGCGGCCATCGCCGCCGGGCTGATCTCTTCCATCACACCGTTCCCATGCCTCCCCGCACTGCGCTCGGTGAGCGCCGGGCGTCCTATCTTTTACACTAACACATCATCTGACTCGCCCCCTCGCATCGGCCGGGAGCCGAACCAGTCATTGCGAGCCCCGGAGGGGCGCGGCAATCTGGTGGAGATCGCCACGGCCCTGCGGGCCTCGCGATGACGGGCGGGCTTGGGGATTCGAACCATCTGTTCTTGTTACGGTCCACAAGGAAGGCAAGGGGAGTCATTCGCGCATTTCGACCACCGTGGAGTCCTACGATGAGAATGAAGAAGAAAACGCGGAATCACCGTCTTACCGTTCCCACCCGCGGTGCGGGTCTCGCGGCGGCGGCGCTCGTCGGTGTCGCGCTGGCCGCGCCGGTTTGGGGTCAGGGGATGATGGGCGGAGGCATGGGCATGATGGGCGGCGACCACTGCCCGATGGAGAAGCGGGGCGGGATGGGCTCCGGCATGCACGGTCCCGGTCCCGGGTACGGCGGCATGGACGGCGGCACGATGAAGGGCATGGGGCGCGGGGCCGGAATGGGTGATCGGCTCAGTCGCGCCTTGCCCGATCTTACCGATGCCCAGCGGAACGAGATCCGGGAGTTGCGCAGCGCCCACCGCCGGCAAATGCTCGAGCTGAAGGCCGACGCCCTCGATCTCCGCGATGAGATGGGGGCGCTCATGGATCAAGCCCGCCCCGACCCGGGCGCCGTCCGCGCCCACCACAGCCGCATGGCCGAGGTCCACGGCCGGATGCTGGAAGCCCGCCTCACCCACCGTAACGCGGTGATGGACGTCCTCACCGAAGAGCAACGGGAGACGCTGCGGGAGCGGCGCCGGCAGCGGTACGAGAGCGAGCGGATGGGCCGCGGTGACGGGCCGATGATGCGCCGGTAGCCGACTCTCACCGATCTAGTAGTGGACGCCATCCTGGGCATGGACCCGGGGCGGGTGGCGAAAGCCCTGGCGCATCAGGGTCGCGCCGTAGCTGAAGAC
>SKYL01000200.1 GCA_007127935.1 Halorhodospira sp.
CCCGTTATGCTTATGAAGCATTCCCTTTCGCCACGCTGATCGGCTCCCTTGCCGGGCTGGGCGGGTTGGCAGCCCGGCACGAGTTGACGGCCATGCGTGCGGCCGGGGTCTCCGTGTTGCAAGTTGCCCTGGCGGCCATGGTTGGAGGGCTCCTGCTCGCTCTGACGGCCTCCGCCCTGGGGGAGTGGGTGGTGCCTCCCGCTGAGGACCGTGCGGCGGCGCTGCGCGGCCTCTCGGCCGGGGACCGCCTGCGCACGGGTCCCGACGGTGCCTTGTGGGCGCGGGATGGACAGGACTTTCTCCGTGTGGAGCGGCCACGTTCCGCCGCTCATCTTGAAGAGGTGGTCGTTTACCGGTGGGACAAGGGAGAGTTGGCTGAGCGGGTGGCGGCCGAGACCATGCATTACACGGATCAGGCGTGGGAAATGCGTGGCGTGGAGATCATAAGGTACGGCGCGGAAAGGATCGAGATCGAGCAAATGGAGGCGCGGGAGTGGGCGGGAGAACTGCGGCCTGATGTGCTGGCGGTGGTGGTGGCCGACCCGGAGGCGCTGCCGTTGGCCCAATTGGTGACGTATATCCGCTACCTGGAGCGCAATGAATTGGAAAGCGACCGCTACCGGTTGGCCTTTTGGGTGAAGATCTCCACGCCGCTGGCGACATTGACGATGATCCTGGTTACCGTGCCATTGGTCTTTGTCACCGGGCGTTCCGGCGGGGCGGGTCAGCGGATCGTCATCGGTGTTCTGGTGGGGATCGTCTTCTTTCTCGTGAATCGCGCGCTGGGGCAGGCGGGCGTGGTCTATGGCCTGCCGCCGTCGCTTTCGGCATTGCTGCCGGTGGTGCTCTTCTTCGCCCTGGGGCTCGTTGGCACTATGCGGGTGCGGTGATCGGGGATCAGCCCTTGGGGTGGCGGATCAGCCAAGTGCCGGCGAGCCGGTCGTGGAGCGCCCGCCGTTCCGGGTCGACCAGGGCCCACAGGTAACCGGCCCCCAGGGGCAGCCATGAGACGATCGCCAGCGCGAAGCGCAAGCTGGCCCGGGTGAGGGTGGGCGGAACCCCCCGGTCGTCCACCACTTGGAGCCGCCAGGTGAGCATTCCCAGGGTGCGTCCACCGTGGACCCAGAAGCCGACAAAGAAGAGGTAGGCAATGGCCAACAGGTAGAGCTTGAAGAAGAGGTCGGACGGTGTCACCGCCTCGCCGCCGGTGACCGGCAGGTAGAGGAAACCGCCGAGGATCCACAGGGCCAGCAGCAGCAGCCCGTCGTAGAGCATGGCTCCCAGGCGGAAGAAGAAATGGGCGTGGATGGGTGTCGGCTTGGACATGCTTATATCATGCATCTTTTTGTATGCATTACTTTTATGCACGGGAAAGGTATTGCATACGAAAGAGGAAGTCACGCACAATCACTAAGTTACTGAATGAGCGCGGCTTGCCGGTGTCATGTTCCGTAAAAGGCTAGAACAATCAGACGACTACAACTGGTTGAGCCGCGGTGCGTTGTTGTGGTGAAGGGGCCGAAACCGGTTCCGCACCTGTACGGGTTTGCGCCTCCGGCCTACCGGTCGGACCTGCTTACGCCCTGATTACCGAAAAGGATAAGAAAAGGAGTCCCGTATGACGCTCGGAGTTTGGTTTGCACTGGCCTGTTCATTGGTGGCCTTAGGTTACGGCATCTATGCGGTGAAGTGGGTGCTGGAGCAGCCCACCGGCAATGAGACCATGGAGCGGATCGCCGCCGCCATACAGGAGGGTGCGTCCGCCTACCTCAACCGGCAGTACATGACCATCGGTGCCGTCGGCGTCGTGGTCTTCGTCCTGGTCATTGTCTTTTTGGACGTCGCCACGGCCATCGGTTTTGCCGTGGGCGCCGTCTTCTCCGGCTTGGCCGGCTATATCGGGATGCATATCTCGGTGCGCGCCAATGTCCGTACCGCGGAGGCGGCCCAACACGGTCTCTCCCGGGCCATGGATGTGGCCTTCCAGGGCGGCGCGGTGACCGGCTTGCTGGTGGTCGGCCTCGGTCTGCTGGGTGTCGGCGGCTACTACGCGGCCCTGGCCATTGTCAGCCCCGACGAGGTGCCGAGTCTGACTCCGTTGATTGGTCTTGGCCTCGGTGGTTCGTTGATCTCCATCTTCGCCCGTGTCGGTGGCGGCATCTTCACCAAGGGTGCCGATGTGGGTGCTGACCTAGTGGGCAAGGTGGAGGCCGGTATTCCCGAGGACGATCCCCGGAACCCCGGCGTCATCGCGGACAATGTCGGGGACAATGTCGGTGACTGCGCCGGTATGGCCGCCGACCTCTTCGAGACGTACGCGGTGACGGTGATTGCCACCATGCTGTTGGGTGTGCTGCTGTTGCCCGGCGCCGGCACCGCCGGTGTGGTCTACCCGCTGGTCCTGGGTGGTATCTCCATCCTCTCTTCGGTGGCTGCGATGTTCTTCGTCAAGGTGGGCGAGGACGGCAAGATCATGAAAGCGCTCTACCGCGGTCTGATCATCGCCGCCGGGTTGGCCGCCATCGGCTTCCTGCCTGTGACCTACTTCATGATGGGCGACATGGAGCAATTTAGTCCGCTGGCCCTGTGGGGCGCGGCGCTGATCGGCCTAGCGCTGACCGCGGTGATCATGGCGGTGACCGAGTACTACACCTCCGAGAAGTTCGGCCCGGTGCAGTACATCGCCAACGCCTCGGAGAGCGGCCACGCCACCAACATCATCGCCGGCCTCGGCGTGGGCCTCCAGGCCACCGCTATTCCGGTCTTGGCGGTCTGCGCCAGCATCTGGGGCGCCTATGAGCTGGCGGGGCTGTACGGGATCGGCATCGCCGCCACCACGATGCTCTCCATGACCGGTGTCATCGTCGCCCTCGACTCTTACGGGCCGATTACGGACAACGCCGGTGGTATCGCCGAGATGTCGGACCTGCCTGCCGAGACCCGCAAGGTCACTGATGCTCTGGACGCGGTGGGCAACACGACTAAGGCGGTGACCAAGGGGTATGCCATCGGTTCCGCAGGGTTGGCGGCGTTGGTGCTCTTCGCCGACTACACCCATAGTCTGAGTTACCGGCCGGAGTTCGCCGACATCCAGTTTCTGCTGTCGGATCCGATGGTGATCATCGGGCTGTTCATCGGCGGTCTGGTGCCGTTCCTCTTCGGCGCCATGACCATGAACGCCGTCGGGAAGTCCGCCACCGCCGTGGTGGCGGAGGTGCGCCGGCAGTTCAAGGAGATTCCGGGCATCATGGAGGGGACGACCAAGCCGGACTACTCCCGCTGCGTCGATATGCTGACCAAGTCGGCCATCAAGGCCATGGTCATCCCGGCTTTGCTGCCGGTGCTGGTGCCCATCGCGGTGGGCGTGATCCTCGGTCCGGTGGCCCTGGGCGGTGTGCTGGTCGGCTGCATCATCACCGGCATCTTCGTGGCCATCTCCATGACTGCCGGCGGCGGCGCTTGGGACAACGCCAAGAAGTACATCGAGGAGGGCAACCTGGGCGGCAAGGGTTCCGAGGCGCACAAGGCGGCGGTGACCGGCGATACCGTCGGCGACCCGTACAAGGATACCTCCGGCCCGGCCATCAATCCGCTCATCAAGGTGATGAACGTGATGGCGCTGTTGATCGTGCCGTTGCTCTGATTCGAAGGGAATAGAAGTTACGGAA
>SKYL01000232.1 GCA_007127935.1 Halorhodospira sp.
CCCGACGTGCCGGCCCAGCCACGGGTGGAGCCACGGCACGAGGATCGCGAGTATGAATCCGGACAGTACCGCCAGGAGCATGGCCGTCGGGTCTCTCCTTGGAACGGACGGTCGCACCGGGGGGTGCGGCGAAAAAGTACGACGGGGGGAGAAGTTACCGGGGTAGGCAGGAAGTTACAAGGTGGCCTCGCGGTCATTGCAACCGAAGCCCCCCGTCATTGCGAGCGGAGCGAAGCAATCTCCATGGGCTGCCCGTCAACCGGTGGAGATTGCTTCGCTCCGCTCGCAACGACGGGGCCGCTCGCAATGACGAGGTTCGACCGTTATGACGTCCGCGCCTACGCCACCGTCACCTTCGGATCGAGGTAGACGTCCTGGATCGCGTTGAGGAGTTTGACGCCCTCGGCGAACGGTTTCTGGAACGCCTTGCGCCCGGAGATCAGCCCCATGCCGCCGGCGCGCTTGTTGATCACCGCGGTGCGCACCGCCTGCTGGAGATCGTTCTCGCCGGAGGCCCCGCCGGAGTTGATCAGGCCGGCCCGGCCCATGTAGCAGTTGGCCACTTGGTAGCGGGTCAGGTCGATGGGGTGGTCGGTGGTCAGTTCGTCGTAGACCTTCTTGTGGGTTTTGCCGTACTTCAGGGCGTTGTAACCGCCGTTATTCTCCGGCTGCTTCTGCTTGACGATGTCGGCGTTGATGGTGGCCGCCAAGTGGTTGGCTTGGCCGGTGAGATCGGCGGAGACGTGGTAATCGGTCCCCTCGTGCTTGAAGGCCGGGTTGCGCAGGTAGGCCCAGAGGACGGTGGCCATGCCCAGTTCGTGGGCGCGGGCGAAGGCCTCGGAGATCTCCAAGATCTGCCGCCGGCACTCGTGGTCGCCGAAGTAGACCGTGGCGCCCACGGCCACTGCGCCCATGTCAAACGCCTGCTCGACACTGGCGAAGAGGGTTTGATCGTGAATATTGGGGTGGGTCAGCAGTTCGTTGTGGTTGATCTTGACGATGAACGGAATGCGGTGGGCGTACTTGCGCGCCACGCTGGAGAGGACCCCCAGGGTGGAGGCCACGCCGTTACAGCCGCCCTCGATGGCCAGGCGCGGGATGGCGTCGGGGTCGAAGAACTCGGGGTTCGGCGCGAAGGACGCCCCGGCGGAGTGCTCCACGCCCTGGTCCACCGGCAGCAGCGAGAGGTAGCCGGTGCCGGCCAGCCGCCCGGTGTTGAACAGCGTCTGCAGGTTGCGCAACACCGACGGTTTGCGGTCCTTGATCGCCACCACCCGATCGACGTAATCGGGGCCGGGCAGTTGCAGTCCCTCCTTGGGGATTCCCTGGCAGCGGTGGTTGAGCAGCGAGCCGGCTTCCGCTCCGAGGATGGCTTCAATGTCGTTCATCGCTTCTCCCCTCCGGTGGTTCTGTGTATGGTTCCGGATCAAGGGCACCGTTCGCCGCTTCGTACCGGCGCGCGGGTGCCGATGAATGCACCGATTTTAGTATCGTGCGCCATCAACGGACGAAACGCCACTAGACGACATGCAGGATTCCCAACTGGACAAGGTGGTCTACCTGGCCCGCAGCGAGAGTGGGCGCGGGCGCGCCATGCCTTACCGGGTCGAGCAGTTGCGCCGCCACGCCGAGCGCGTGCTGGTGTCGGCGTTACGCCGCGCGTTGGAGCGGGGCGAGGATGCCCTGCACCAAGTGGCCCGGGGCGGCGGGGCGTCGGCTGAGGCGTGCCGGGAAGGCATGCGCATGGTGCGGCTCCACCGTCACGACATGGAGGAGGTGTTGCGTGCCGGTCTGGAGTACCGGTTCTCCACGCTGATCGATCCCGAGGCCGCCCGTTACGGCGATCCGGCCGCGGGGGATCTCGGCGATCCCGTGGCGCGCCACTTGGCGGAGGAGTTGAGCGCCGAGGCGGCCGCGACCACGCCGGAGGTCACCGCTGCGCTGGACGAGGCCGTCCCGGGCCGGCGGATCGGCGACCGGCAAAACCCGCTGGCGGTGGAGCAGGTCACCGATCTCTTTTTCCGGGCCCAGTCGCGCATGGCATTGAACCTCTCCGCCGGGCGGCTGCTGGGGGACGTTTTTGCCCGCGTCTTGCGGGAGGTTCTGCCCCGGCTCCACCGGGAAGCGTTGGCGCTGCTGCGGGAGGGTGAATTGCCGCCGGGGAGCGGGGCCGACGGGGCCGAGGTCGCGGGCGACGAGGGGATCTTCGACGCGGAGGAGTGGCACCTGCGGCGCGCCGTCCGGGGCCGGGAGATGGTGGAGCGGGGCCGCGCCCGGGTGGCCAAAGAGATTGACCGCTGCCTCGATGGCCGCGAGCCGCCGGTGGTGGTGCGCCGTCTGTTGGAGGAGGCGTGGGCCCGGGTGCTCTTTCTCTCTTACCTCCAACAAGGGCCGGATTCCGAGGAGTGGGTGCGTCAGTGCGCCGTGATGGAACGGTTGTTGTGGAGCGTGGAACCCCAACGGGATGATGCCGACCGGCGGCGCTTGGTGGTGGAGATCCCGTTGCTGTTGCATGAACTGGGCGAAGGGCTGTCCACCGTGCTTTACGATCCCTTTGACATGAGCAAGCTGCTGCGGGCCCTGGAGGTGGAGCATCTCCGTTGCCTCACCGACGGGGAGCCCGATCTGGAGGATGGCGCCGGCGGGGAACCCGATCCGGATGCCGGAGAGCGGCAGGCGCACCTGCGCCGGTTGCGGGACATCCCCGAGGGCACGTGGTTCGAGTTGGAGAGCCGGGATGGTGAACGGATGCGGGTGCGGCTGGCCCAGCGTAAGGAGGACGGGATCTTTGTCTTCGCTAACCGGGCTGGCTTCAAGGTCATGGAGCGCACCAGCGATGAACTGGCCGAGGCCCTGGTGGAGGACCGGGCGATGATCCTCGACGACCACCGGCTCTTCAACGCCGCCCTCTCCCGGGTGGTGCGCCGGTTGCGTGACCGGCGGGCGGGCCACGGCGACGGTTGATGCCGGGAAAGGCATTCTCCGGGGTCCGCGGCGCGGCGGTATTGCTCGTCACCGTGATCCACCTCCTTACCGGCTTTCTCTGGGTCGGCGGGACGGCGTGCCTGCACCGGGAGGCCGGAAGGCGGGCCGCCGCCCGCTGGTGCCGGGGGCTGCTGCGCCTCTTCGGTATCCGCATCGAGGCGGCGGGCACGCCCCAGCGGGGCGCGTTATTGGCCGCCAATCATCTCTCGTGGCTCGATATCGTGGTGCTCTACACCCTGGTGCCCGAGACCTTCCTGAGCAAGGAGGAGGTGCGCCGCTGGCCGGTGGTGGGACCGGTGGCGGTCTGCCTCGGCACACTCTTCATCGGGCGTGGGCACAGCGGCGCGGCGGAGCGGGCCACGGCGGCCATGGCCGGGCGGTTGGCCCGGGGCGAGACGGTGGTCTTCTTCCCCGAGGGGCGGATCGCCCACGGTCCCGGCATCCTGCCGTTCCGGCCGCGCCTGCTGCGGGCGGCCCACGAGGCGGGGGCGGTGATTCAGCCGGTGGCGGTGGACTACCGGGGGCATTTCAAGGATGGGCTGGGGTACATCGTGCCGGAGCGCTCACTGGCCCATAGCGTCTGGTGGGCGGCGTGCCGCCCGCCCACGGCCCGGGTCCACTTCCTGCCGCCGCTGGAGGCCAACGGGCAGGCCCGCCGCCGGTTGGCCGAAGAGGCC
>SKYL01000100.1 GCA_007127935.1 Halorhodospira sp.
GCGGGCGGGAGGGCGACCCGCACCGCTGGGTCAACCCGGAGTTCCACGGCTGGTGGGCGGGACGCGGCTTTCGCATCAACGTCGACGTGGCCACCGGCAAGCTGCTCGACCTGGAAGACTTCCTGCGCCACTTCTACGCCAGCTACCACCCCTTCTACAACGGCAACCAACCGGTGATCCACCCCCAGCCGGCCGGCGTCGCCGTCACCGACAGCGCGGCGCGCTTCATCGGCTGGCACGCCATCACCATCTTGCGGGTGGCCCTCGACCCGGCCGAGATCATGCGGGTCTACTTCTACAACCCGAACAACGACAGCGGACAGGACTGGGGCGACGGCGTCCAGGTCAGCACCGCCGACAACGGCGAGCGCTTCGGCGAGGCGTCCCTGCCCTTCGAGCAGTTCGCCTCCCGGCTCTACATCTTCCACTACGACCCGCTGGAGCGCGGCGAACTGGCCCGCGTCAGCCGCGAGGAGTTGGACCGCGTCATCGGTCACGTTCACCGCAGTTGGGGCGCCGACCGGCTACCGGAGTGAGCCGCGGCAATCCAGCGCGGCCGTCGGAGCACATTCCCGCTCAGAACAGGACGCTCAAGCCCAGATATCCGGCCCCGATCCGCTGCCGCGACCGCTCCGACCCCGCCCCCTCCGGCCCCCGTATCTGGGGCTCCAAGGCATAGAGGTCCACGCCCGCCCGCAAGGCGAGCTCCGGGTTGATGTGGAACTGCATGCCCAGCCCGGCCATACCGACGGCCTTCTGACTGCTGGAAGAGAAGTTGCGATCGTTCTCGCTCAGATAGGCGACACCGCCCCCGGCCCGGCCGTAGAGATCGGCGCTGCGGGTCACCGGCAGATAGAGCATGCCGGTGATGATGAAGGCCGAGTACCCGGCGCGATAACTCCCCTCCCGGTAGCGCCCCAGCCCGTGGAATCCACCCTCGATACCGACCCACCGGTTGGCGCGATACCCGCCGTGGAACCGTATATCGGCGCTCTCGTCATCGAACCCTTCCATGAAGTCGTCCGCGCCCTGGGTGATCTTCGTGCCCGCCAGATCGATACCGAAGTAACCGTACGTCCAGGGGCTGGAAGCCGTGGCGACGGCGGGCGCGAGCAGAAAGAGCAGCAAGACCGGCAGGGTGGAGAGAGGGCGAGCCGAACACACTACACACGTCCTCGGACGAATCCGTGTAGAGGGGGGGATAGCCTATTAGATTGCCGTCCCGCCCCCCGGTTCCGGTGCCATGGGCATGCACTTCGACTTCCGACCACCGGCTCCGGCAAAAATGGAGGTCCGCTACCATTGTACTAATGGTCCAATGGTAGCTATTAGGCATGTCCACTGAGTCCGACCAAGCGATCCTCACCGTCCCCGGCATGGGGTCGGACCACTGTGCCGGCATCGTCCGTGGCGCCTTGGCGCGCCTCGATGGCGTCGACTCCGTCCACACCAATGTGGCCAACCACCGCGTCACGGTCACCTACGACCCGGGACGTACCGACGGCGAGGCCCTGCGCCACGCCGTCGAGGGTGCCGGCTACGACGTGGCCGCCGTGGAGGAGAGCGGCGCCGAGCGCGGGGACGACGCGGCCATCGAGGCCGCCTACCTCGACCGGGCCTGGCGCCACCTGTGGATCGCCATGATGCCCACCGCCGCCATCATGGTGTTGATGATGGTCCACATGTTCTACCAGCCGCTCCCCGGCTACCTGGCGATCATCGCCCTGCTCGCCTTCCCTGTGGTCTTTCTTTTCGGCGGCAACGCCACCCACCGGGCGTCTTGGCGGTCGCTGCGCAGCGGCAACGCCAACATGGACGTGCTGATCTCCATGGGCAGCCTGCCGCCCTACTTCATCGGCCTGGTGGGTTTCATCACCCCGATGACCTCGTTCATCGAGATGGCGGCCACCATCATGGCCTTCCACCTGGTGGGGCGCTACCTGGAGGCGCGGGCCAAGGGGCGCGCCTCGCAGGCCATCCGCCGCCTCCTCGACCTCGGCGCGAAGACGGCGCGGGTCGAGCGCGACGGCCTGGAGGTCGAGGTGGATATCCGGAAACTGCGCGAGGGGGATCTCATGGTGGTTCGCCCCGGCGAGAAGATTCCCGCCGACGGCGAGGTGGCCGAGGGCGAGAGTGCCGTCGACGAGTCGCTCGCCACCGGCGAGTCGCTGCCGGTCTCGAAGGGACCGGGGGATTTCGTCATCGGCGCCACCATCAACAAGCAGGGCGTAATGCGCGTCCGTGCCACCCGGGTCGGCAAAGAGACCTTCCTCGCCCAGGTCATCCGCCTGGTGGAAGAGGCCCAAGGATCGCGCGTGCCGATCCAGGAGTTGGCCGACCGGATCACGGCGCGCTTCGTCCCGGCGGTCATAATCATCGCGCTGGGCAGCTTGGCGGCGTGGCTGCTCTTCACCGACGGCCTGCGCCCCATCCTGGAGTGGGGCGCAGGCTTCCTGCCGTGGGTCGATCCCACGGCGGCGGCGCCCACCCTGGCCATTCTCGCCGCCATTGCGGTGCTGGTCATCGCCTGCCCGTGCGCCCTGGGGCTGGCCACGCCGACGGCGCTGATGGTGGGGTCGGGGCTCGGCGCCGAGCGCGGCATCCTGATCCGCTCCGGTTCGGCGATCCAGACGTTCAAGGATCTCAAAGTGATCGTCCTCGACAAGACCGGGACCATCACCCGCGGCGCACCATCCCTGACCGACGTCGTCCCGGCGGACGGCTTCGAGGAAACGGCGGTCCTGCGTGCCGCCGCGTCGGTGGAGGCGGGGTCTGAACACCCGCTCGGCGAGGCCGTCGTCACCGGCGCCCGGGATCGGGGGCTCACCCCCCCGCGGGTCGAGGCGTTCGAGGCGGTGACGGCGCGGGGCGTGCAGGGGCGCGTCGATGGCGAGACGGTGCGCGTCGGCAGCCGTCGCTTTCTGGAAGAGTCCGGCATCGGCATCGGCGAGTTGGCGGAACCACTGACGGCATTGGAGAACCAGGGCAAGACCGCGATGCTGGTGGCCGTAGGCGACCGCCTCGCCGGCGTGGTCGCGGTGGCGGACACAGTCAAGGATGACTCGGCGGCCGCCGTCGCCGAACTGGGCCGCCTCGGCGTCCGGACGGTGATGGTCACCGGCGACAACGAACGGACCGCCCGCGCCGTCGCCACCGAGGTCGGCATCGACGAGGTCATGGCGGAGGTGCTGCCGGAGGGCAAGGTGGAAGCGGTGCGGGCGTTGCAACGGCGGCACGGGCCGCTGGTCGGCATGGTCGGCGACGGCATCAACGACGCCCCGGCCCTGAAGCAGGCCGATGTGGGAATCGCCATCGGTGCCGGCGCCGACGTCGCCATCGAGGCCGCCGACGTCACCCTGGTGCGCGGCGAACTGCCCAAGGTGGTGGAGGCGATGAAGCTCTCCCGCCTGACCTTCCGCAAGATCGTCCAGAACCTCTTCTGGGCGTGGTTCTACAACCTCGCCGCCATCCCCATCGCCGCCGCGGGACTGCTCCACCCGATGATCGGCGTGGTCGCCATGACCGCCAGTTCACTGTCGGTCATCGGCAACTCGCTGCTGCTGCGGCGGGCGAAGCTGTAGGTCGCGGAACTGGTGCCCGTGGGTGCCCGATCGCGCAGCGATGCCGGGGCCGCCGCGGCGGAAATGCGCCGGGCGGCGGA
>SKYL01000101.1 GCA_007127935.1 Halorhodospira sp.
CGCAAGCGGATCGGCTGGCTGGTGATCCTCGTGGTCGTGAACATCCTTTCCGGCGCCGCGATTGCCTTCTTCGAGACCTCGATCGAGGCTGCGGTGCCGTCCTGGTCCTCTTCGCCGGCGTTCCAGCCTCTGCCTCCTGCTACATCTTGGCCCGGCAACTGGGCGGAGACGCCTCGTTAATGGCCACCATCCTCACCGTGCAGACGGCGTCGGCGGTGGTTACATTACCGCTGGTGCTGGGGGTGTTTCGCTGGCTGGCCCCCGGGGCCGCGTAAGGAAAACCTTATGCCGGCAAACAGTTGGAACGCTTTCCACAAAACCTGTGGATAACCTTGTGGACGAAGTGCCCCGGCGGACGGAAGGGCGAGACTTTCGCCGGATTGACGAATCTTTAGCCACTTTCAGTAACACACGTAGAAACAAGCCGTTACAATATTTTAACGTTCCTGGTGAAGGTGGGGTTGACGGATCCGCACCTGCCTGTTCTACGCAACTGTCGCTTGTGTATAGAAGGGTGGGACGCAGCGATCTAAGCATCCTGGACCGCCGATGTGTACACTACACACTATGAGGAGCATGGACGTCGTCAAACGGCTGGAGCGCGAAGGATGGAAGCGGGTGGGCGGCAAAGGCGACCACGTGAAGTACAAACACCCGCAACGCCTTGGTCATGTGGTAGTGCCACACCCACGCAAACACATTCCCACCGGCACACTGCGCAACATATACCGTCAGGCTGGCTGGGCGTGGAGGTAATCATGCTTTTCCCGATTTACGTACATCCCGGCGACAATGACCACGCCCACGGCGTTACCATCCCGGACTTTCCAGGCTGCTTTTCCGCCGCCGATTCGTGGGATGAGTTGCCCGCCGTGATTCAAGAGGCTGTAGAGGTTCACTGCGAAGGGGAGGATGCGCCGATCCCCGAGCCAACGCCGCTAGAACAATTGATGAACAACCCCGACTACGAAGGCGGCGTTTGGATGCTGGTCGATATTGATGTTGCGCGGCTCCAGGGTCCCGCGCTTCGCATCAACCTGACCGTGCCCGCCGGCGCTCTAAGGGCCATTGATGCCGCCGCCAAGGCCCGTAAGGAAAGCCGTTCGGCCTTCCTTACCCGCGCCGGCGTGCTGCTCGCTCGCCACAACAAGGATGAGAGCCAGCGGCCTCGAAGCTGAGCGGTAGGCTCGAACTCCCGCGCCGACTCCTGAGGCGTACGCCCGGAGCGGACCAACTCAATGATCTGCTGTCGAAATGCCGCGCTATACGGCGGTCTGGTTCTCGGCACGGTGAACACCTCCTGTCGCTAAAGCATCAAGGTGTCCACGGAAGCGGGTCAACTCCAAACGGGGCCGATGATGCCTTTGCCGTCATCAACCTACCGAAAAAGCTTTCCACAAAAGCTGTGGATAACCTTGTGGAAGAAGGAGCACGCCCGCAGTCTGGGCCACGCTTTGGCTGGAGTGACGAATCTTTAGCCACCGAAAACGAGCAACGATAAAACAACCAGTTACGTGATTTTACGATGCCCCTGAAAGGGGCCTTGACGAATCCGCACCTGCCTGTTCTATGCATCCGTTACTTGTGCATAGAATCGTCGCGGAGCGGTCGGTTTCTTCCCAATCGGTCAAAAACTGCCGAAGACGGTCCCCAGCACGATCAACACCACCAGGGAAGCAAACGGTGCCGCCATCGCTGTCATGGCGAGATCGAAATAGGCTTGGCGGTGGGTCAGGCCGCAGATGGCGAGCAGGGTGATCACGGCGCCGTTGTGGGGCAGGGTGTCGAGGCCGCCGGTGGCCACCGCGGTCACGCGGTGGAGGAGTTCCGGGTCGATCCCGTGGACCTCGGCCATCCGGAGGTAGGTCTCCCCGAGGGCGGAGAGGGCGATGCTCATGCCGCCCGACGCGGAGCCGGTCATCCCGGCCAGGACGTTCACCGACACCGCCAGGGAGATGAGCGGGTTGTCGCCGCCGACGCCCGTAACCCCGTCGCGGATCACGACGAAGGCGGCCAGGGAGGCGATGACGGCGCCGAATCCCACCAGGCTCGCCGTGTTGAAGATCGGCAGCAGGGAGGCGTTGGCGCCGTCGTCCACCGTGCGTTTCAACTGCGGCAGCCGCCGCCAGTTGGCGGCGATCAACACCAGCAGGGAGACCACCAGCGCCGCGATCACCGACCAGATGCCGCGCACTTGCTCGATGCGGGTCTCGCCGTAGAGCGGTTCCGCCAGGTACTCGGTGTCCATGGCGGGGATGATCGCGAAGGTAAAGAGCAGGTTGACGGCGATCACCAGCACCAGCGGCAGGACGGCGACGGCCACCGGCGGCGGTCCCACCGCACGTGCGCCCACGGGCAGCTCCATCAGGTCGAACCCTTCGCCGGCGGCCCGCTCCCGCAGCTCCTTATCGGGGGTGAACTCGGCGTCGGGGTGATCGCCGTAGCCCTCCGCCGCCAGACGCCGGGCGCGATACTCCAACCACGCCATGCCGAGGCCGAACATCACCAGCCCGGTAATGATTCCCAGCCCCGGCGCGGCGAACGGAGAGGTGCCGAAGTACGGCATCGGGATCGCGTTCTGGATGGCCGGGGTACCGGGCAGCGCGGTCATCGTGAAGGTGAACGCCCCCAGGGCGATGGTGGCCGGAATCAGCCGCTTGGGCAGGTCGGCCTGGCGGAAGAGCGCGGCGGCGATGGGGTAGACCGCGAAGGCCACCACGAAGAGCGAGACGCCGCCGTAGGTCATCACCGCGCAGGAGAGGACCACAGCGAGGATGGCCCGCCCGGCGCCGAGGCGGTGGATCACCGCGTTGGCCAGCACCTCGGCGCTGCCGGAGTCCTCCATCAGCTTGCCGAAGACGGCGCCCAGCAGGAAGACGGGGAAGTAGAGGGTGATGAAGTCGCCGGCCCCACCCATGAAGATCTGCGTATAGGCGGCCAGCACCCGCCCCTCCAGGGAGGCGATCACGGCAAAGGAAGCCAGGGCAGGGGCGAGGATCAACAGACTGATGCCGCGGTAGGCGAGGTACATCAGCAGCCCCAGGGCCACCACGATGACCGCGATGCCGATCACGATCCGTCCCCCTTCCGTGGCGCGGCCGCCGCGCCGCCGCCGACCGCTTGTCCGGTGAGATCCGGCGGACGGAAGCTGTCGGTGAAGAGCTTCTTGAGGTCGAAGGTGGAGCGCACGCCCAGGTCGTCGAAGTGGTGCTCCAGGAAGCGGTGGGCCCACGCCCGCCCCCGCTCCTTGAGGTGGACCAGGTACTCCCACTCCGCGTTCACCTTGCTGGAGGCGGCCAAGTCCTTCAGCTCTTCGTGGGCGTGGATCAGGTGGATATAGATGTCGCGGTACCGCTCCGACTCGAGCTTCTCCGCCTCGATGAGTTGATGCAGCAGCTCGATAGATCGCAGCTCCTTGATAAGGCTGGAGTTAAAGGTGATCTCGTTGACCCGGTTGACGATCTCCCGGCCGGTGCGCGGCAACTGCTCGCGCATCAGCGGATTGATCTGGACCACGATCAGATCCCGCGTGGCCTGATCCTCCACCAGCGGGTAGAGGGCCGGGTTGCCGATATAGCCGCCGTCCCAGTAAGCCTCGCCGTCGATCTCCACCGCCTGGAAGAGAAACGGCAGGCACGCCGACGCCATCACCG
>SKYL01000278.1 GCA_007127935.1 Halorhodospira sp.
CATCGTCAGGCCGGTCAGCGCGACGCGCAGGCGGTTGCCCGGGGGCTCGTTCATCTGGCCGAAGACCATCGCCACCTTGTCGATCACGTGCGCCGTCTTGCCGTGCTCGTCGGTGTACTCGGCTTCCTGCATTTCCAGCCACAGGTCGTTGCCTTCGCGGGTCCGCTCACCGACGCCGGCGAAGACGGAGTAGCCGGAGTGCTCGATGGCGATGTTCCGGATCAGCTCCATCATGTTGACGGTCTTGCCGACGCCGGCACCGCCGAACAACCCGACCTTGCCGCCCTTGGCGAAGGGGCAGAGCAGGTCGATGACCTTGATGCCGGTTTCCAACAACTCCTGGCCGCCCGCCTGGTCTTCGTAGGACGGGGGCTTACGGTGGATCGACCAGCGCTCCTCGGTCTCCACCTCGCCCGCCTCATCCACGGGCTCTCCCAAGACGTCCATCAGGCGTCCCAGCGTGCCCTTACCCACCGGCACCGAGATCGGCTTGCCGGTGTTGGTGACCTTTTCGCTGCGCTTGAGGCCGTCCGACGAGCCCATGGCAATGGTCCGCACCACGCCGTCGCCAAGCTGCTGCTGGACCTCCAGGGTCAAGCCCCGTTCGTCCACCAGCAAGGCGTCGTAAATGCGCGGGACCGCGTCCCGGGGAAACTCAACGTCGACGACGGCGCCGATGACCTGGACGATCTTTCCAGAACTCATTCCCATCCCCTCAAGTTCGAATGCGCGGGCCAGCGGCCCGGTGAATGCCGATTCAAAGCCATGCGGGCGCTACACCGCTTCCGCCCCGGCCACGATCTCCGACAACTCCTGCGTGATCGACGCCTGCCGGGCCTTGTTGTACGTAATTTGCAGCTCATTAATGATGTCCGACGCGTTGTCGGTGGCGCTCTTCATGGCGATCATCCGGGCGGCCATCTCACAGGCGATGTTCTCGACCATGCCTTGGTAGACCTGGGACTCGACATAACGAGTCAGGACATCGTCCAGCAAGGACGCCGCGTCGGGCTCGTAGATGTAGTCCCAGTTCTCCGGCATCTCTTCGTCGTGGACCGGCTCCACCGGCACCAGCCGGCGAATCTCCGGCCGCTGGGTCATGGTGTTCTCGAACCGGTTCCCCACCAGCAGGACGCGGTCGACCTTGCCTTCGGTGTAGGCGTCGAGCATGACCTTCACCGGCCCGATGAGCCGCTCCAACTCCGGCCGGTCACCGAGATCCCGCAGTTCCGCAACAATGGGCGCGCCAATGCGCTCGAAGAAGTTCACGGCCTTGGTGCCGAAGGTCACCACGTCCGCGCCCACGCCCTCGTCGTGCCAACGGCGCATGTCGGCCACCACTGCCTTGAACAGGTTGATGTTCAAGCCGCCGCAAAGACCGCGGTCGCTGGCCAGGATGATGTAGCCAACCCGCTTCACCGCTTGCCGATCAACGAGGAACGGGTGAACGTAGTCGGGGTTGGCGCCAGCGAGATGGCCGATTGCCTCGCGCATCTTCTGCGAGTAAGGCCGCGTCGCCAGCATCCGCTCCTGGGCGCGACGCATCTTGGAAGCGGCCACCATCTCCATGGCGCTGGTGATCTTCTGCGTGTTCTGCACGCTCTTGATCTTGGTTTTGACTTCCTTCGCACCGGCCATGCCGTCACCCTTGGTCCATAAACATTGCGGGAGTAGCGGACCTCATCCGGCTCACCAGGTACGGTTCGCCTTGAACTGGTCCATCGCCTTGCGCATCTCCGACTGGATCTCGTCGTTGTAGTCGCCGCTTTCGTCGATCCGCGCCACCAACTCCTTGCACTCGGAGCGGACGTAGTCGAGCAGCGCCTTCTCGAAGGCGGCCACCTTTTCCAGTTCCACGTCGTCGACGTAACCCTCGTTGCCGGCGAAGAGGACGAACGCCATCTCGCCGATGGAGAGCGGTTGGTACTGGGGCTGCTTCATCAACTCCATGGTCCGCTGGCCGCGCTCCAACTGGGCACGGGTGGCGTCGTCCAGGTCAGAGGCGAACTGCGAGAACGCCGCCAGCTCCCGGTACTGCGCCAGCGCCAAGCGGACGCCGCCGCCCAGCTTCTTGATGACCTTGGTCTGGGCCGCGCCGCCGACACGGGAGACCGACAGACCGGCGTTGATGGCCGGGCGGATGTTGGCGTTGAAGAGGTCGGTCTCCAGGTAGATCTGCCCGTCCGTGATGGAGATCACGTTGGTGGGCACGAAGGCGGAGACGTCGCCGGCCTGGGTCTCGATGATCGGCAGCGCGGTGAGCGAGCCGGTCCGGCCTTTGACCTCGCCGTTGGTCCGCCGCTCCACCTCCTGCTCATTGATCCGTGCGGCGCGCTCCAGGAGCCGGGAGTGGAGATAGAAGACGTCGCCCGGGTACGCCTCACGGCCCGGCGGGCGCCGCAGCAGCAGGGAGACCTGCCGGTATGCCCACGCCTGCTTGGTCAGGTCGTCGTACACGATCAACGCGTCTTCGCCCCGATCGCGGAAGTACTCGCCCATGGCGCACCCCGCGTAGGGGGCGATGTACTGCATCGCCGCCGAGTCGGCCGCCGGCGCGGCCACAATGATAGTGTGCTCCATGGCACCGTGCTCCTCCAATTTCGCCACCACGTTGGCGATGGAGGAGTTCTTCTGGCCGATGGCGACATAGATACACTTAATGCCGCTGCCCTTCTGGTTGATGATGGTGTCCACCGCCACCGCGGTCTTGCCGGTCTGGCGGTCACCGATGATCAACTCGCGCTGCCCCCGGCCGATGGGGACCATGGAGTCGATGGCCTTGAGGCCGGTCTGCACCGGCTGGTCCACCGACTTCCGGGTGATGACACCCGGCGCCACCTTTTCGATGGGCTCGCTGCGCTCGGCCTCGATGGGGCCCTTGCCGTCCATCGGGACCCCCAGGGCGTCCACCACACGGCCCAGCAGGGCCTCGCCCACCGGCACTTCAAGGATGCGGCCGGTGCACTTGACGGTGGCCCCCTCGGTGATGTGCTCGTACTCACCCAAGAGCACGGCGCCCACGGAGTCGCGCTCCAGATTCAGGGCCAGTCCGTAGGTGTCCCCGGGGAACTCGAGCATCTCTCCGAGCATGGCGTCGGCCAGTCCGTGGATGCGGCAAATGCCGTCACCGACGCTGACCACCGTACCCTCGTTGCGAGCCTCAGCCGTCGTCTCGAAAGACTGGATACGGCGCTTGATGAGTTCGCTGATCTCCGATGGATTCAGTTGCATCGTGCTACCTCGTCAATGAACCAGTGCACTGGAGAGCCGCTCCAGCTTCCCCTGCACCGAGCCGTCAATGGTGGTATCGCCGGCGCGGATGACGGCGCCGCCGATGAGTGAGTCGTCGACCGTGGCGTGGAGCCGGATCTCCCGCCCCAGACGGCGCTGCAACGCGATGGCCAGGCGCTCCTGCTGCTCTTGGTCCAGCGGCTTCGCGGAGACCACCTCCACGTCCATGGCCCCTTCGGCCTCGGCGCGCAGGTGCTCGTAGATGGCGCGAATCTCCGGCATCAGCTGGAGCCTCCGGGCGGCGGCGACGACGCGGACAAAGTTC
This sequence comes from Halorhodospira sp., assembly GCA_007127935.1. Lineage (GTDB taxonomy): Bacteria > Pseudomonadota > Gammaproteobacteria > Nitrococcales > Halorhodospiraceae > SKYL01. The sequence goes on from SKYL01000278.1 coordinate 3,557, forward strand.
TTGCCCTGGTCATTGAGTTCGCCGGCGGCCTCGGCGACCACACCGGCCAATTCATCGGCCGTCAGCCGGGGGCTGGTCAG
>SKYL01000033.1 GCA_007127935.1 Halorhodospira sp.
GATAATCTGGTCGAGAAATTTATAGAGAAATCATGGGAAAACGGAGTCGATGTTTTTCGGATTTTTGACTCCCTGAACTGGCTGGAAGCCATGAAAGTCAGTATTAAGGCGGTAAAGGAACGGACGGGAGGTCTGGCAGAAGGTACTATATGTTATACCAATGATATTCTGGATCCGAATAACAAGAAATACAACCTTCAGTATTATATAGATTTGGCCCGAAGGCTGGAAGATGAAGGGGTACATATATTGGCCATTAAAGATATGGCAGGATTGTTAAAGCCTTTTGCTGCGGAGGAGCTGATCTACAGTTTAAAGGAAAAACTGCACATCCCGATCCATTTACATACCCATGACACCTCCGGGATACAGTCTGCGACCTACCTCAAAGCCATGGAGGCGGGCATTGATGTGATGGATGTCGCCGTGGCGAGCATGTCGGGGCTCACCTCTCAGCCAAATTTCAATTCCATCCTGGCATATACCAAGGGCCATGAAAGGGAGAACCCCATTAATCTTGAAAAGCTGAATAAATTTTCTTCCTATTGGGAGGATGTAAGGGAATACTATTATCCCTTCGAATCAGGTCTCAAGGCCGGTACTGCAGAGGTATATAACCATGAGATTCCCGGAGGGCAGTATTCCAACCTCAGGCCTCAGGCGGAAGCGCTGGGGCTGGCGGATAAGTTTGAGGAAGTTAAGACCAACTATGAAGTGGTCAATGAGCTCTTTGGTGATATTGTAAAGGTAACACCATCTTCAAAGGTAGTGGGAGACATGGCCATATTCATGACCTCAAATGGTCTGGCCAAGCAGGATATCATGGAGAAAGGGAAGGAGTTATCCTTTCCCGAGTCAGTGGTCGGCTTCTTTAAAGGGGACCTTGGCCAGCCTGAGGGTGGTTTTCCTGCTGACCTGCAACAGATCATCCTAAAGGGCACCAAGCCATATACCGACAGACCAAATGCCCACCTGGAGCCTATAGATTTCGATACGGAAATGAAAGCGTTTATCAAAGAGTTCGGTGATGAATATTCAGAGCTGGATTTTCTTTCCTTTAAACTGTACCCGAAAGTATTCAGAGATTATCATCAATTTCAGGAGGACTTCGGTGATCCTACCAATATTCCTACAACGGCATTTTTCTACGGCCTGAAAACCAATGAGGAAGTCTTGGTAGAAATAGGGCCGGGTAAGGTAATTATCATCAAACTGCTTTACGTTAGTGCTGCCGATGATCTCGGTATGAGGACGGTTACCTTTGAGCTCAACGGACAGGCGCGCCGGATACAGGTAAAAGACAATGCGGTGAAATCTATCCGCATGGCCAATAAAAAAGTGGAAGGGGCAGGAGATGTAGGAGCACCCTTACAGGGGCGATTATCCGCTATCATGGTAAAAGAAGGAGATGAGGTAGAAGAGAATACACCGCTCTTCGTCATAGAAGCCATGAAAATGGAAAGTACCATCAGCTCTTCCAAAGCAGGAGTGGTTTCAAAAATCCAATTAAAAGTAGGCGATATGGTCGAGCAGAATGACCTGGTAGTGCATATCAGCCAGTAAGCCTTAAACGCATAGATAAAAACAAAAAGGCCGGGAAACTATTCCGGCCTTTTTTAATTTATTTACACTCTCCCTTTTGCCAGGAGAGTAATCCCGCATTTCCGGCTACACATGCATTGCTGTAAGTCTTGCCATCGCATCCGCAGACGGGATCATATTGCATGGTACATATTCCTGTAGGGTTTATCTTATCAGGATCTATACATTTGTTTTCCTCAGCGATCTGTGGCTGTTGGGTAGTGCATTGAAATCCCATTACCAAACTGACTATAATAATGCCTATGGTTTTTTTCATGACTTAAATTTTAATACCTTCTGGGAACACATGATCCCTACAATTGTAAACGTACGAAAAAAACTAATCGCTACAGTCCTGACCCGGTAGCGGAGTTATTTGGGCCTTGCTTTTTCTTTTTTTTGAAAAAGACCTGCTTGATCCATCGTGGAAGGAATATAGCGCCCAATATCAGATAAGGATAATAGGATAGCAGCCTCCACACGATACTGGTCACGAAGGTATAACCGGTCAAAAACTCACTAAAGAACTGGGCAAAGAAAAACTCTGCCGTACCGCTACTGCCGGGAGTAGGGGAGATCATCATCACGATCCACATGATGATCTGTCTGGCAAATATAATGATGTGCTCATTGAACGACAGCGAGGTGTAAGCCGAAATCAGGGCGTTCAGCATGAAATATCTGGCCGACCAGATAAAGACGGTGGCCAATCCAATGGATATCCAATATCTATAATTTTTATCTTTAAATTCCCGGCTGGCCTTAATGATTTGATTGCCATATTCATTGGCATTGGATTTCCACTTACGGATCCATCGGATGGAAAAGATCTTTAATAAGATCCACTTAAAAACCCTGGGTCTATAAAAAAGAGCCGCGGCCATGATCAGCGAGTATATGGCATAAAGCGCATAGCTTACCCAAAATAGATACTGCAGGCTGTTCCCCAGTCTTAGTTCCATCGATCTGGTGTCCGGAAAGATATGTCCCTGGGCAAAAAAGAGGACAATGGGAGCTCCTATGACAAAAAACAGGTTGTCAAGGATAGCGGTGACCATGACAAAGGCCAGAGCCTTGCCGAGTTTGATCCCCTCCTTGTTCAATATAAATACTGCTACAGCTGTTCCCCCCACTATGGACGGGGTCACCGCCGAGGCAAATTCCCAAAGAATGATCACATAGATGGCCCTGACCCAGGTGAGGTGTTTGTCGGTAATTTCCCTTATCCTGTAGACATAACCTGCATCCCTCATGATGATGAGTAGGAAGGCTAAGAGGATGGAACCGGCAGAGGCATCGAATACGCCCCTCAGGGTACGGGCATTGACGGTGGGGTCCAGGTAAAACATGAGGAAAACGATACCCAGACCGATGGCCACCGGTACCCAGATCCTATTTGGATTGAGGGTTCTGAAAATTTTCTTATTATCTAATTTCATTCTACAGTACCGGAACCTCCCGCGTCTTTTCTACCCAAAAATTATTGAATCCTTCACCGATTTTTATAGTAACCAAAGATAACTGTAATAATTCCAAAATGGCCAAAAAGGTATAAATGACAAATATTTTGTCCGGATTGTATTCAATAAACTCAGTAAAGGGTATTCGGTTTTTTAATCCTACTTTTTCCATCACCATATTTTTTTGCTGGTCGATGGAGTAGGGGTACTGAATGACGGTATGGGTGGTCTCATCTGTACGGGACGCAAACTTGGACATTACCCTTTGGTATACCTTAAGCAATTTATACAGATCCAGGTCCTGGATTTCAGATTCGACATTATCTATTTTGCTCAGCTCTTTAATTTCCTCGATCACATTGCCCCGATGGATCATGGCCATTCTCTTGGCTTCCAGATTGGAAAGTTCCTCTATGACAGATTTATACTTTTTATATTCCAGTAGGTGACGGATGAGTTCTTCCCTAGGATCGATTTCCTCCCCTTCTTCATTTAGATCCGGACGTGGAATGAGCATTTTGGATTTAATTTTCATGAGTGTAGCCGCCACCAGAATAAATTCGCTGGCAAC
>SKYL01000093.1 GCA_007127935.1 Halorhodospira sp.
ACCCTCTACACCTTCTGGCCCCACGCGGACCACTCGGTGAGTGTCGGGTACGGCCACGGCTACGAGGAGATCGAGTCGACGACCTTTGCCGATATCGGTGCCGCCGACCGCTCCGTCAACCATCTCCTGGTCCAGGACCAGTGGGCCGTCACTCGCACGGTGGCGCTGACGGCGGGCGTGCGGCACGACGACTACAGCGATTTCGGCGGCGCCACCAGCCCCCGTGCCACGCTGAGCTGGCGGCCCGGCCGGTGGAGCCTGCGCACCGGCTACGGTGAGGCGTTCAAGGCGCCGGGGCTCGATCAACTCTATGCAGACTACGTTCGAGGTCAGAATGACATCACCGGCAATCCGGACCTGGAGCCGGAGACCTCCCGGACCTTCGAGGCGGCCGTCGGCTACCGCTTCGACCGAGGGCGGATCGAGTTGGTGGCCCACCACTCCGAGATCGAGGACTTGATCCAGTTGACGGACGTCGAAACCGAAGAAGCGCCGGCCTCCGGCGGCGGTGGTGGAGGCGGCGGAGGCGGAGGAGGCGGTGGTGGTACCACAACGCCCACCCTGCGGGAGCGGGTCTATGAGAATGTGGACGAGGCCACCATCCGGGGGGTGGAATTGACCGGTCGCGCCGACGTGACCGCCGCATGGCGGCTCAACGGTTCCCTGGAGTACCTCGATGCGCGGGACGGCGACGATGAGCGGCTGTCCAACCGGGCCGAGTGGCAAGCGTCGCTGTCCAGCGCCACCGATGTGGGCAAGGCCACGTACCATCTCCGAGCCCGCCGCCTGCAGAACTACTGGGCCGACGATTACCATAGCAACCACACGATCGTCGACGTGCGGGCCGACTATCGCGCCACCCGGCGAACCCTGTTCTTCGCCGGCGTCGACAATTTCCTCGACCGCGATGAACCGGACAACATGTTGTGGGGGAAATCGCCCACCGACCCCGGTGCCCGGTATTACTATCTGGGGTTCAATACACGTTTCGGCGGATAAGGCGGTAAGGGAGGTGCGGTGAGTCGGATCTTGCTGGCGGATGACGACACGGAGCTGACCGGCATGCTGCGGGAGTACCTCGGTGCCGAGGGCTTCGCCGTCGAGACCGCCGCCGACGGCGCGGAGGCCCTGGAGAAGGCGCGGGCCGGGCCGTTCGATCTGCTGGTCCTCGACGTGATGATGCCCCGGGTCAACGGCTTCGATGTCCTGCGGGCGCTACGGGCGGAAGGGTCGCGCTTGCCGGTCCTGATGCTCACGGCCCGGGGGGATGACGTGGACAGCGTGGTCGGGCTCGAACTGGGGGCCGACGATTACCTGCCCAAGCCGTGCAATCCCCGCGTGTTGGCGGCGCGGGTTCGTGCCGTACTGCGCCGGGCCGGACCCGAAGCCGGTGCCGTCGCGGAGGGCGGGGCCGCACCGGGCGGCTCCGGCTCCGGCTCGCCGGCCCTGGAAGTGGGTGACTTGGTGATCCTGACCGGGGCTCGCCGGGTTACGGTCGGCGGGGTGGAGGTAGCGCTGACCAGCACCGAGTATGCGGTGCTGGAGGTGTTGGTCCGCGGCGCCGGTGAGGCGGTGGCCAAGGCGGCGTTGTCGGAACGGGCGCTGGGGCGCCGCCTCACCGCCCACGACCGCAGCCTCGACATGCACGTCAGCGCCCTGCGCCGCAAGTTGGGGCCGCTGCCCGATGGGACGGAGCGCATCGTTACCGTGCGCGGCACCGGCTACCAGTACGTGCGGCAGTGAGGCCCGCCATGCGCCACCGCCTCTTCTGGAAGATCCTGGTCGCCTTCTGGGCCGCGCTGGTGCTCTTCGCCGGGGCCACGGTGCTGGCCGCCTCGCTCTACCTGGAACAGGCGCGGGGCGGCGCCGAGGCGGAGAGCCCACGGGAGCGCCTGCTGCGCCACGCCGAGGCGGCCCAGCGGGCGGCCGACGAGGGCGGTGAGGCCGGTTTGGCGGCGTGGGCGCGACGGGTCGACCGCCGGGAGCCGGTGCCGCTGCTGCTGATCGGGCCCGACGGCGCTGACCTGCTCGGGCGCCCGGTCACCGACGGTCCGCCGGCCCGCATGGCGCGCCGCCCGCGCGCCCATGGCGACGGACCGTGGCGGCGGTTGGAGGTTCGGGTGCCGGACGGGGAGGTCTACCGCCTGGCCCCTGACTACCACGGGGTGACGTTGGGCCGGGTGCTGGCGCGGCCGCGAGTCATTGCCGCGCCGCTGTTGTTGGCGGCCTTGGCCGGCGGCTTGGTGAGCCTCTTGCTGGCGCGTTACCTGACCGCACCGCTGGAGCGCCTGCGGCGCGCCACCGAGGCCTACGCCGCCGGCGATCTCGACACCCGGGTGGCGGCGACGCTGGGGGGGCGGCGGGACGAGATCACCGACTTGGCCCGCGCCTTCGATCACATGGCCCAGCGGGTCCAAGACCTGCTGACCGCCCAAGGCCGCCTGCTGCGCGATGTCTCCCACGAACTGCGCTCACCGCTGGCGCGGCTCCAGGTGGCCGTCGGCCTGGCCCGCCAGCGCGGCGGTGGCGGCGTCGAGGGTGAGTTGGCGCGCATCGACCGGGAGGCGGAGCGCCTGAACGCGCTCATCGGCCAACTGCTGTCGCTGGCTCGCCTGGAAGGCGGCGCGCCCCCGGGAGCCCGCCGGGACGTGGTGGATCTCGCCGCGCTGGTGGCCGAGGTGGCCGCCGATGCCGACTACGAGGCCCGCTATGAGGGGCGGCGCGTGGAGACGGCGGTCGCGGAGCCGGCCCGCGTGGAGGGGGATGCCGGGCTGCTGCGCAGCGCCCTGGAGAACGTGGTGCGCAATGCCGTCCGCCACACCGCTGCCGGTACCGCGGTGACGGTGGCCGTCGATCCCGGCTCCGACCCCGGTGCCGGCACGCCGTGGTGGTGGGTCACGGTCCGCGATCATGGCCCCGGCGTGCCGGAGGCGATGTTGCCGCGCCTCTTCGACCCCTTTGTGCGTGTGGACGAGGCGCGGGACCACGGCAGCGGCGGGACCGGCATCGGGCTTGCCATCGCCCGCCGGGCCGTGGAAGCCCACGGCGGGCGGATCGAGGCGGCGAATGCCACCGGCGGTGGGCTCCGGGTGACGATGACATTTCCAGCGGTTAGAGCTTGCCAAGGGCGCTGTCCAAATCCGTGATGAGGTCCTCGGCGTTCTCAATGCCTGCCGAATAGCGGATCAGACTCTCCGGGATGCCCATGGCCGTACGCTCTTCCTCGGCGCCTTCGAATCACTCGTCGATATCGTCGTACGCGAAGGTGACGCTGTGGTGAATTGGCAGGGCGACGTCTTCGTTCGGCGAGGGGTGCTCCTCGCCCGCCCATAAGGCCCGAGTGCCGAAGTGGTTACGGTGGGCAGGCATGGCTGCGCTCCTTCTGCGGCTGAATGGGTACCTGGGCGTATCAGGGTAACCCGGCCGTGGGTCGTGTTATACACTCACGCTGCCGGGGGAAGGTTGGGGACCGGAGGTGATCGAGGTATGGATCCGGACTTTTGGCACGACCGTTGGGCGAAGAATCTGATCGGCTTCCACCAGGGCGAGGTGAATCCGCATCTCCGCCGGTACTGGCGCCGCCTCGACCCGCGCCCCGGCGA
>SKYL01000005.1 GCA_007127935.1 Halorhodospira sp.
ATGTCTGAATCCGGCTTTTACCGCGAAGGTGAGATGCTCTACGCCGAATCCGTCCCGCTCCAGGAGATCGCGGACCGGTTCGGCACGCCATGCTACGTCTACTCCCGCGCCGCCATCCAGGCGCGGTGGGAGCGATACCGCCAAGCCCTCGGCTCCCGTGGCACGCTTTGTTACGCGGTCAAGGCCAATGGCAACCTGGGTGTTCTCGGCATGCTGGCCCAGTTGGGGGCCGGTTTCGACATCGTCTCCGCCGGGGAGCTGGCCCGCGTTCTTCGCGCCGGGGGCGATGCGGGGAAGGTGACGTTCTCCGGGGTCGGGAAGGGCGTTCAGGAGATCCGCCGAGCGCTGCTGGCGGGCATCCGGTGTTTTAACGTCGAATCGGCCCAGGAGTTGGAACGCATTGATCGCATCGCCGGTGAAGTCGGCGTGCGCGCCATCGTGGCGGTCCGTATCAACCCCGACGTACCCGCGGAGACTCATCCCCATATCACCACCGGTGTGGAGGCCAGCAAGTTTGGGATCCCACTGGAGGAAGCCGAGCCGGTCATCATTGGGGCGGAGCAGTACCGCAACTTGCGGATTCAAGGCTTGGCGTTCCATATCGGCTCCCAGTTGACCTCCGTGGAGCCTGTTGCGGAAGCGGCCTCCCGGGTCGCGGCGCTCTACGGGCGGTTGCGCGCGGCCGGGGTGCCGTTGGACCACGTAGACGCGGGCGGCGGGCTAGGCATCCGCTACTCCGACGAAACCCCTCCCACGCCGGAAGAGCATGTGGAGGTAGTAGCGGGGGCGTTCGCCGGCATGGAGCCGCACCTTGTTTTTGAGCCCGGCCGCGCCATTGTGGGGGAGGCCGGCGTCCTCCTGACCCGGGTGGAGTACCTGAAGCATCACGGCAAGCACCGCTTCGCGGTGGTGGATGCCGGGATGAACGACCATTTGCGCCCCGCCCTTTACGGCGCATGGCACGACATCGAAGCCGTACACACGGCAAAGCGCGCCCAGCAGGTGCTGGACGTGGTCGGTCCGGTCTGTGAATCGGCCGACTGCCTGGGCCGGGACCGCCCCCTGGACGTGCGGCAGGGGGATGTACTGGCGGTTTACGCCGCGGGGGCCTACGGTTTTGTGATGGCCTCGCAGTACAACAGCCGGCCGCGAGCGGCTGAGGTCATCGTCGACGGGCGCCACGCCCACTTGGTCCGTCGGCGGGAGACCGTGGACGACTTGCTGCGCGGTGAGTCGCTGTTGCCCAGGGGATAGACGCCGTGCGCTTCACCAAGATGGAAGGGCTGGGCAATGACTTTGTGGTCATCGACACCGTCCGCCAAGCCGTTCCACTGACACCAGAGCGGGTCCGGCTTTTGGCGGACCGCCGCCGGGGCATTGGTTGCGATCAAGTCCTGGTGCTCGCCCCGGCGTCCCATCTGGGCGCCGATTTTCGCTATCGCATCTTCAATGCCGACGGCACCGAGGTGGAGCACTGCGGCAACGGCATCCGCTGCCTCGCCCGTTTCGTTCAGGAGGAGGGGCTCTCCACCGCCCCCCGGCTGCGGATTGAGACGAAGGGGCGCGTCACCGAGGTGGAGGTATTGCCCAGCGGCCAAGTCTCCGTGGACATGGGGCGTCCGGAACTGGAACCGTCTCGAATCCCTTTCCAGGCGCCGTCGCGCGAGGCGCGCTACCGGCTCCACACTAGTCAGGGCGAGATTCAGATCGGCGCCGTCTCTATGGGTAACCCCCACGCGGTGCTCCTGGTGGACGACACCGATACCGCCCCGGTGGCGACGCTGGGCCCTGAGATCCAACGCTCGTTGCGCTTTCCGGCCGGAGCCAACGTGGGGTTCATGCAGGTGGTGGACCGGGGGCGCGTTCGGTTGCGGGTGTTCGAAAGAGGGGTCGGTGAAACACCGGCCTGCGGCACCGGCGCGTGCGCCGCGGTGGTGGCCGGGCGCCTATGGGACCGCCTCGACCCGAAGGTCACCGTGGAACTGCCCGGCGGCGAACTCGTGATAAACTGGCGCGGAGGGGACCGGCCCGTCTGGATGATGGGTCCGGCCCGTACCGTGTTCCGGGGGGAGATCGACCTGAAGTGACCGATCGCGCCGCGCAGCGACCCGACCCCTACGCCGCCATGGACAGTGAGGCGGTCGCCGCCTACCTGTCGGACCACCCCGACTTTCTGCTGCACCGTCCCGAGCTCCTGTCGCAACTCGAATTGCGTCACGAGTGCGGCGACGCGCGCTCGTTGATCGAGCATCAGGTCGGTGTCCTGCGGGAACAGAACGTGGTCCTGCGGCGGCGGATGGACGAGTTGCTGGTAGCGGCCCGGTACAACGACAGCACCGCCGAAAGGCTCCACCGGCTGACGCTGGAGCTGCTGGGAGCCCGCGACCTCCACGAAGCGGTGGAGGCCCTGAAGTCCGGGCTCCACGACGACTTCCAAGCAGACGCGGTGGGACTGATCCTGATCGGAACGGTGGGCTGCGAACCGGTGCCCGAGGTGGTCAACGGCGACGATGCCCGGCTTCGCGCCCTGGCGGAACTCCTGGAGAGCGGCACGCCGGTCTGCGGGGTCATTACCGACGCCCAACGCCGGATCGTCTTCGATCAAGCGGCGGGACGGGTCGGGTCGGCGACGTTGATCCCGCTGGCCGACGGCCGCCCGCTGGGCGTACTCGGAATCGGCAGCGACGATCCCGGCCGCTTCCACCCCGGGCAAGGCACCGTCTTCCTCCGGCGTCTCGGCGCCGTTGCCGCCCGCATCCTCGCCCGCCACCTGCCCCACGGCTGAACAGCGATGCCTGATGAGGCGTGGATCCGCCGGTTCGACGACCACTTAGCCTCGGAGAGGCGTCTCGCCGCTCTGACTCGGCAGAGTTACCGCCACGACCTCCAGGCGCTACGGGCGTTCCTGGACGGCGAAGGGGTCGGCGACTGGGCCGCCGTCACCGTCCACCAGATCCGCCGCTTTATCGGGGCGGGGCGGCGGTCCGGGCTCGGTTCCCGCACCTTGGCGCGCCGCCTCTCGGCAACCCGGACGTTCTACGGCTTTCTGATCCGCGAGGGTGGCGCGGCGGCGAACCCCGCGGCCGACGTCCGCCCACCCAAAGGCCAGCGCCGCCTGCCCAAGACCCTGGACCCCGACGAGACCGCCGCCCTGCTGGACGGCGGGGACGGCGACGACCCCCTCCTCTGCCGCGACCACGCCCTGTTCGAGCTGATCTACTCCAGCGGCCTGCGGCTGGCCGAGACCGTGGGCCTCGACCTCGGCGACATCGATCGCCGGGACGGCACCGTCCGCGTCCTCGGCAAGGGGTCCAAGGAGCGGATCGTACCCGTGGGGCGCATGGCGCTGGGGCGACTGGAGGCGTGGCTGGCGGTCCGGGGCGGCATCGCGGCGCCGGAGGAGGCCGCGCTCTTTGTCGGCCGCAACGGCCGGCGGCTCACCCCGCGCTCCGTCCAGCAACGGCTGAAGCGGCTGGGTGAGAGCAAGGCGCTGGGCCGCCAAGTGCATCCCCACATCCTGCGCCACTCCTTCGCCACCCACCTCCTGGAATCCAGCGGCGACCTGCGCGCCGTCCAAGAGCTCCTG
>SKYL01000163.1 GCA_007127935.1 Halorhodospira sp.
CCTGGAGACGGTGCGGCGCATCTCGGGCCGGCGCTTCCCGGTCCGGGAGGCCCCCCGCCGGGCCGGCGACCCGCCCGCCCTGGTGGCCGAATCCGCCCGCATCCGCGGCGCCCTGAACTGGCGTCCCCGCCACAACGACCTGGAGGAGATCGTCGCCACCGCGTGGCGGTGGGAACGGCGACAGACGGCGGCCTCGACGGATCGTGCCGGACCATCCACGGCACCCCCCTCATGACCCGTCAACCGCCGCAACTCGCCCCGCCCAAGACACAGAACTGGGCACAGTGCGGGTGGTTGAGCGGGACTTCGGTGAAGCTGCTCATCAGCGTAGGGCCGAGCTCAAACGCCGGGCCGTACGGCAGCAAGGTGCAGGGCACCACCACCGGCCGCTCGGCCCCCTTACGTTTGAGGACCATGCGCGCGGTGGCGCACATCATCTCCTCCGGACCGCGCCCCACTTTTCTCCAGCACGCCCGGGAGATCTCGGGCACATCCCGCCGGCGGTCCATCTCGGGGAAGAGAATCAGCCGCTTGGGGTCACGGGCATCAATGTCGATGCCGTGCTCGCCAAACAGCGCCTGATAACCCGCTCGCATGGCGGCCTCCGGCTCGCCGGAACCGAGCCGGCCGGCCACGTCCACGCGGAACCCGTGGGCGGTCAACCACCGCAGGCCGTCCAGCATGGGCGCCCACGACTTGGGGCCGCGTTCGGCCTCGTGCCCGCCCCGCCGATAGTGGTCGGTGGAGACCCGCACGGTGAGCCGCGCGCCAAAGCGTTTCCGGAGCCCGAGCAGGCGGCCGCTGACCCTCATCATCGGCTTCATGGCGTTGGTGAGCACCAGGGCCTCATAGCCCCGGCCGAGGACCGCCTCCAGAATCGGGACCACGTCCGGGTTCATGAATGGCTCGCCGCCGGTCAAACCGATGGTCCGCGTACTGAGCCGCTCCCGCTCGATCTCATCGAGATACTCCACCACCTCGACGGTGGTCAGGTAGGCCAACGCATCGTTGCGGGGCGACGACTCGATATAGCAATTGCGGCAGGCGAGATTGCACAAGGTTCCGGTACAGAACCACAACGTCTCCAGCCGCGCCAAGTGGACCGTGGCCCGGGGCTCGCCACCGGCGGTCACCCGACGGTCCTTGAACTTGCGCGGATCGATGCGGGGGTCGTCCGCAGTGGCTTTCGGCGCCTCTTCGAATTGGCGATCCTCGGTGTTCAAAGCCGTCATCGAATCGCTCCTTGGCTCCCCCTGTTCTCAGTCCATTATGGGGGCGCCGCCGATCGACGGTATATCCGTACTAACCGAAGGCCGTGGCGCTACCGAAGCGAATCCGCCACGCCCGGTGGCTCGCGGAGAAGGCCTATTATCATGGTAGGACACTGCGGAGTGGGCAAGATCATGCGCCTATCGGTCGTCATTCCGACCTTCAACGAGTCCGCCGTCATCGAAGCGACGCTGGCGGCGCTGGCGCCGTTGCGACTCCGGGGGGGCGAGGTGGTCGTGGCGGACGGCGGCAGCGAGGACGGCACCCCACGACTCGCCGCCCCGTTGGCCGATCGGGTCCTCACCACGCCTCCGGGGCGGGCGCGGCAGATGAACGCCGGAGCCCGGTCCGCCACCGGGGACACCCTGCTCTTCCTCCACGCCGACACGCGGCTGCCGGCCGAAGCCGAGGCCAGGGTAGCAGACGCCTTGGCCCGCCACCGATGGGGGCGTTTCAATGTCCGTCTCTCGGGCAACCAGCCGGCGTTGCGCGTGGTGGAGGCGATGATGAACCTGCGCTCCCGTCTCACCGGCATCGCCACCGGCGACCAGGCGATCTTCGTCCGCCGTGCCGACTTCGAGGCGGTGGGCGGCTTCCCCGATCTCCCGCTGATGGAGGACGTCGCCCTCTCGCGGGCGCTGAAGCGGCGGGGACGGCCGGCCGGCCTGAGGGCGCGGGTGGTCACCTCCAGCCGCCGCTGGGAGACCCACGGCATCGCGCCCACTATCCTGCTCATGTGGCGCCTGCGCCTCGGATACTTTCTGGGCGAACCGCCGGAACGGCTGGCGCGGCGGTACCGTTGACGGAGTACCGAGGGAGCGGCGGCGTTGCACCGGAACCCGGCCCCATGGGCCACGACGGCAAGCACCATGCAGCCCTGGAGCAAGATCATGCGCATCACCCCACGCCCCGAAAACAAGACCCCCTGGTATCTGCGCCCCTTCTTCCGGAACCAGCGGCGCAAGTACGGCAAGGCGCTGGATGCCGCGCTCCTCTGGGCGCGTTCGCCGCGGCTCTTTCTCGGCGTCGCCCACCTCTACGGCGCCATCGACCGGCGCGGTTCACCCATCGAGCCGATGCTGCGCTCGCTGCTGACGGTGCGCATCTCGCAGATCAATCACTGCGCCTTCTGCGTCGACCTCAACTCCCGCACCGTCCTGCAACGGGGGCTGTCCGAGGAGAAGCTGTTGGCCTTGCCGGAGTGGCGCGAGAGAGAGGATTTCGATGCGTGCGAGCGCACGGCGCTGGAGTATGCCGAGGCGATGACGATCACCGACCGCGGCGTCGACGATGCGCTCTTCGCGCGCCTGCGCGAGCACTTCGACGAGGACGCCATGGTCGAGCTCACCGCTCTGGTCGCCTTCCAGAACCTCTCCAGCAAGTTCAACGCCGCCCTGGCGGTCCCACCGCAGGGCTTCTGCCGGCTACCGGGCGCCGCGCCGTGAAGCCGAGGCGATCTCAGAGCCGGGGAATCAGTCCGCCCCGCCCAGCAGGCGCGCGACGATCGGCTCCCAGCGCACGGTCACGCCCTCCAGCACGCCCACCGGCGCCTCCCCCGTCAGTTCGCGGATCTCCGGCCGACCGTAGGCACCGCCGTCGTGGCGGTAGATGGTCAGCAGCCGATCCACCGGGTGGACCAGCCAGTACTCGCGCACGCCCGCCCGTTCGTATGCCGCCAGCTTGACGATCTGGTCGTGGCCGGCCGTGGCCGGCGAGATGACCTCCACCACCCAGTCCGGCGCCCCGCGCACGCCGCGCGGCGTGAGCTTGGCCTCGTCGCAGACCACCAGCACGTCGGGCTGGACCACGGTAGCGACCTCTTCGTCCGCCTCCCGCCCGCGCGGCAGCAGGACGTCCACCGGGGCCACCAAGACCCGGCAGGGATCGCCTTCGAGGGCGTTCCCGACCTGCCTTCCCACCTCGAAGGCCACCGTCTGGTGGTCCACCGACGGCGCCGGCGCCATCAGGTAGGCGATGCCGTCGACCAGTTCGTAACGGACGTCCTCGGGCCAAGCGAGGTAGTCGGCGTAGGTATGGTGTTCCTTGTCACGCTGCGGCAGTGCCATATCGATCTCCGATCCTCCCCGGCGGCCAAGGGGGCGGACTCCATGTAATCGATGACCTCCGGCGAGTATATCAGCCCGGTCAGTCGCCGACGGACAGATCCACCGCCAGGGGATCGTGGTCGGACGAGCGATACGGATCGGGGGCGTAGTGTCTTCCGCCCGGACCGCCGTCGTCGTATTGGAGAAAGCGGGGCTCGTCGGCGTTGATCGGGTGGGTATGCACCGCGATTACACGCTCCGCCAGG
>SKYL01000207.1 GCA_007127935.1 Halorhodospira sp.
CGGCGCGCCCCTGACGGCCGAGCGCCTCCGACGGCTCCCACCGGCCACCGTGGAGGCCCTCATCGGTGCCGGGGTCATGCGGATGTGCGTCCCCGGCGCCTACGGCGGTCCCGACGCGGACCCGATGACGGTCGTGAGGGCGATCGAGTCCGTGGCCTCGGCCGACGGTGCAGCGCTTCATGGTCTACTGGACCGTGCTTACCCTGGGTCCGCTGCTGGTGGGTGTCGCCCTGGTGACCACCTCGTATCTGGCCACCGCCGTGCTGGGGGCGCTGGAGCCGGCATCGGTGGTGGTGACGTTGGGCTTCGCCGCCGTGCCGTTCATTCTACAGATGGTCGCCTTCGCGCTGCTCTACGCCTTGGTTCCCCATTGCAGCGTCTCCCTGGGGCACGCCCTCATCGGCGGGGGCGTGGCGGCGGTGCTCTTCGAGGCCGCCAAGTTCGGTTTCGGTTGGTTCGTGACCTGGGTGCCCACCTATGAAGCCATTTACGGTGCGTTGGCGGCGCTGCCGATCTTTTTGATCTGGCTTTATATTTCGTGGCTGATCGTCCTCGGGGGCGCCGAGGTGGCCCAGGCGGTCCGTGGTCACCGTATCCGTGCCGGCGGAGATCTCTCCGACACCCGATGGGCCTTGGTCCTTGCCGTGCGTCTCCTGGGCCATTTGCGGGCCGCCCGGGAGGCCGGGGGCGGTCTTTCCACCGCGCAACTGCTCCGGTTGGAGACCACCGCCGAGGAGACGGCGGTGGAGCGTATCTTGAACGGCCTGCGGGAGGGCCGTCTGGTGGAGCTTTCCGCCGATGGTGAGTGGCTTCTGGCGCGGGATCTCTCCCGGGCTACGCTGGCCGATCTCTATCACAGTCAGCCCTATCCATTGCCCAAGGCGGAGACGGTGGCCGGCGGCGACGGCTTGGGGGAGCAGCGCCTGGCGGAGGTGTTGCAGTCGGCGGGAGAGGATCTGGAGCGGCACTTGGATGTGCCGCTGGAGACCTTATACGAGGCCTAAACCCAAACCACTCCATGGAGGCGCCATGAGCGAGTGCATTCAGTGCTGGGTCTCGGGGCTGGTGCAAGGGGTCTTCTTCCGTGCCAGCGCCCGTACCGAGGCGCAGCGATTGGGGCTGCGGGGTTACGCCCGAAACCTTCCGGACGGTCGCGTCGAGGTGGTGGCGTGCGGCGCCCCGGAATCCGTGGAGGCGATGCGGCAGTGGCTTCGCCGAGGGCCTCCCCAGGCCCGGGTCGGCGAGGTGACCTGCCGGTCTTACGACGGCCCCGTCTCTCAAACCTTTTCAATTCGCTGAATTCGTCTATATGTAAGGGGGTGGGGGGTGTTTCGGCTGACGAGAGGAGGAGCGGATGCTGCCTGCGGCGATGCGAACGGTCTTCCTTCTCTTGGCGGCCATACCGCTTGCGGTGGCGGCTGGAGATCTGGCGGTCGGGGCGGAACGGGCCGAGACCTGCCTCGGTTGCCACGGCGTCAAGGGCTACCGGAACACCTACCCTTCCTACTACGTGCCGAAGATCGGCGGCCAGCAGGCGGCCTATCTGGAGGCGGCGTTGGCGGCCTACGGGGAGAGCCGGCGCGCCCATCCGACCATGGCGGCCCAGGCCGGCCGTCTCTCGGAGGAGGAGATCCGGGATCTGGCTGCGTTCTTTGCCGCACAGGAGCCGGCGGTGCGCCAAGTGGGCGCCGTTCAGCGCGGTGACCCCCGGGCCGGGGCGGAGCGGGCGGAGGAGTGTATCGCCTGCCACGGCGAGCGGGGCGACGCCCCCATCGCGCCTGATTATCCCAAGCTCGCCGGGCAGCACGCCGACTATCTGGCGGTGACGTTGAAGCGATACCGCTCCGGCGAGATTCGTCACGACATCATGAACAGCATCGCCGAGGGGCTCTCCGACCGGGAGATCGTGGACCTCAGTGCCTACTTCGCCGCCCAAGAGGGCGACCTCCATACGGTGCGGCGGGGGCGCCTCAGCGCAGCGCCTTGACCATCTCGGCGTAGCCTTCCCGGTATGACGGGTAGAGCAGCCGGTACCCGGTGGCCTTCAAACGGCGGTTACTGCACCGCTTGCTGCCGGCCCGGGACCATCCCCCGCCGCCCGGTTGGCGGGGTGGCGGCGGGCAGTCCAGCAGCCCGGCTACGTAGTCCATCACCGCGCACTGGGGCGCCGGGTCGTCATCGACGCCGACGTAGATGCCGGTTTCCACGTCCGCCCGCCCCAAGTGGTGCAGGACGCCGACGCAGTCCCGGTGGTGGATGCGGTTGGTGTAGTGCTCCGGGTCGCACGGCTCGCCGTGCTCGACCTTGCGCAGCACATAGTCCCTTCCGCCGCCGTAGATCCCGCCGAAGCGCACTACCGTTCCGGCCCACGGTCCGGCCAATGCCTCTTCCTCCCCCTTCAGCAGCCACTTTCCGGTGAACCGCGTCGGCTCCGTGGTGCTGGTCTCGTCCACCCACTCCCCGCCGCTCTGGCCGTAGACCGCCGTGCTGGAGACGAAGATCAGCTTGCGCGGCGGGGCTCCCGAGCCGGTGAGCGCGTCACGGAGGTGGACCAACCCCTCCACGTAGGCGCGGCGATAACCGTCGTCGTCCCGCCGGTCCGGCGTGGCGATGTAGTAAACCCGGTCCACGCCGGCGGGCACGGCGGCGGCCAACGACGCCGGGTCGGTGAGATCCGCCGCCACCGGCTCCAGCGGCGGCGGCACCCGCGCGGCGTTGCGGCGCAGACCGAAGACGTGGTGGCCCTCGGCGGCCAGTGCCTTGCCGAGGGCGCTGCCGAGATCGCCGCAGCCGGCGATGAGGATGCGCTCGGTGGTCATATTCTCCTGCCTTCTGTGGCGGTGAGGCGTGGTTTGGCGTCAGGGTAGAATACCGCCCCTTTGGAGATGGGAGTAACGATGACCGCCCAACGCATGGACCGGATGCGGCGCACCTTGGAGCGCCGTCAGCCCGACTTGGCCGTCCTGATGGATCAAGTCCACAAGCCCCACAATCTCGGCGCCATCCTGCGCACCTGTGACGCGGTGGGGGTGGCGGCGGTGCACGCGGTCACCCGGCGGGGGGAGCCGTCGCCGCGCCGGGCGGCGTCCTCCGGCGTGGGGCAGTGGGTCGAGGTGCAAACCCACCCGGACATCCCCGCCGCCATGGCGGCGCTGCGGGAGCAGGGGATGACGGTCTACGCCGCCCACCTCTCCGATGAGGCGGTCGACTTCCGGTCCGTAGACTACACCTGCCCCAGCGCCGTCCTGCTGGGCGCGGAGAAGCATGGCGTCGGGCCGGAGGCGGCGGCGTTGGCCGATCGGCACATCACGATCCCGATGCACGGTCTGGGGGCGTCGCTGAACGTCTCGGTGGCGGCGGCGGTGATCCTCTACGAGGCGGAGCGCCAGCGTGTCGCCGCCGGTCTCTACGGCCGGCCCCGGCTGGAGGAGGCGGTGATCCGGCGTAAGCTGTTCGAGTGGCTGCATCCAAAGCTGGCGGCCCGCTTCCGGGCCGCCGGTACCCCGTACCCGGAGTTGGATGACGAAGGGTGCATCGTGCCCCGCCAGGGAAATGTCGGACGCAAACTGC
>SKYL01000130.1 GCA_007127935.1 Halorhodospira sp.
CCCCGCCCCGGCGTCCCCTCCACCGCCAAGACCGCCCAAACAGTTGAGCAACATGGAGACAGCATCGGCAAAACCGGCCGCTCCTTCGGCGCAAATCACGGCTTCTTGTGTCTGTTTCCGAATCCCGGCCAACGCCTGTGGGCTCGCCACCACCGGGCGCGCCATCGCCATCGCCTCCAGGACCTTGTTCTGCACCCCCCGGGCGACGCGCAGCGGCGCCACGGCCAGCCGGGCGTGACCGAGCCACGGCCGCACGTCGTCGACGAAGCCGGTGACGGTCACCGCCGGGTCGCGGGCCAGCGCGCGCACCGCCGGGGTGGGGCGGCTGCCGACGATGTAGAAGCGGACCGCCGGGTGGACGGCGCGGATGCGGGGCAGGATCTCCTCGGCGAACCAGCGGACGGCGTCGACGTTGGGCCAGTAGTCCATGGCGCCGGTGAAGACCAGCGGCACCTCGCCGTCGGCATAGGGGCTCTCCCCCGCCGCCGCCGGGTCGAAGTAGTCGGTGTCGACTCCGTTGTGCATAGCGCGGACGGCGGCGCCGGCCTCCGGCGCCAGGCGGCGGAAGAGCGCCACCTCTTCATCGGAGACGAGGGCGCACGCCTCGGCCCGGCGGGCCAGAAACCGCTCATACTCCAGCAAACGCGCCCCCTCCCGGCGATAGAGCCAACTCCACGGCCAGCGCCGCTCGCGGGCGTACTGGGTCCACTTGTCCGAGTCCACATCCACCAGGTCGATCACCCGGTGCAGGTCGGCGGCGTCTTCCACGTACTGGGCCATGGCCGACGAGAAGACCACCGCCCGGCGCACCGGGCGCGCCGCCAGCACACCGTCCACCCAGCGCCGCAGCCCGGCGTCGGCGTAGCACGGCAGGGTCAGCGCCCGGCCCCGTGCCAGCCCGTTCACCGCCCGCCAGCGGGTGGTCCACGGTCCGAGGCGGGCGGCGTGGACGCCGGCGCAGAGGTCGTGGAGCGCCGGCAGGTGGGCTTCATCAGCGGGGTCGTCGATGAACGTCCCCAGGTGGACGCGGTAGCGCCGCGCCAAGTGGCGCAGGATGTGGTGGGAACGGATCTTGTCGCCCTTGTTGGGCGGCCACGGAATCCGATGGGTCAGAAAGAGGATCTCTTCCACGATGGATTACCCCAGCCCACGTACGATCTTCGGCCCCAACCAATTGGCCACCGGCAGCGGCAGCCGCGCCCAGAGGCGGCCCAGCCGCCGGTAGCGGGGGTTGAGGGGGTTGTGGTCGGGCACCGCCCGGCCCCGGTACAGTTGGTACTCGTAGTGCAGCGGTTGCGGCTCGAAACCCCAGTTCTTCTTGAAGCTGAAGGAGCCGGTACCGCGCTTGCTGCGGCCGAAATCGAAAACCAGGTAGCCGGCCTCACAGCCGCGGCGCATCAGCTCCCAGTACATGAAGTCGTAGCCGGCCACCCGCCGCGCGGCGGGCGTGCCGCCGCCGTAGTACGGCAGCACCTCGTCCCGGAAGTAGAAGGTCATGACCGTGGCCAGCGCCTCGCCGCCGCCGCTCACCGTGAGCACCCGGCAGTCGTCGCCGAAGACGTCCATCAGGCATTGAAAGTAGTCCCGGGCGAACACCGGCGTACCCAGGCGGTGGACGTTGGCGGCGTAGATGGGGAAGAAGCGCTCCACCCCGGTCTCCTCGTCGGCCGTCAGCCCCGCCTTGATCCCCTGCCGGACCATCCGCCGTTGTTTGCGGGGGATGGCCTGGAAGTTGGCCTCCGGATCGGACGCCAGCGGCTTGCGGAAGGTGCAGTAGAGGTCCTTGCCGGCCCACTCCGGGTGGACCGGTGTGCGGTGGCGGTACTCCAGATGATCGACGCCGAGGCCAGCGGCCAACGCCTGGGCGGCCTCATCCAGGGCGCGGCGGGCCGCATCGCCGTCGGCCAACAGACCGCCGTAAACACAGCACGGCAACGAGACCAGGGCGTGACCGAAGAGCAAGCTGCGCACCTCCGCCAAGGGCAGCACGCCGGTCACCGCACCATTCTTATCCTCGGCGTAGAGGAAGTGGGTCCGGTGGCCCAGGGCCTCCCGGACCACGCGCTCCCACCCCGCCCGATGGAAGAAGGTGGCCTCGGGGTGGGCGAAGACGTAGGCGTCCCAACGGGCGGCGTCGGCGGGTTGGAAGGTGTCGACGATCATGACGCCGCCTCCCCCGCCGCGCCGGGGAAGACCCGGTCGAGCCGGTCCCAGCGGAAGTCGCCCAGCAGCCGGTGGAGCCGGGGCTCCATCCGCTCCAGGTTGAGGTAGTGGCGGAAGCGGGTCTTCCACGGCAACCCCGGCTGCCGGGGCTGGCCCGGGTCGATCTCCCACGGATGAAAGTAGAAGATGCACGGTCGCCGGTCGGCGGCGTGGACCCGTTGCAGGCAGCGGCGGGAGACGGCGTAGGGCAGCAGCCGGAAGTATCCGCCGCCGGCCGCCGGCCAGTTCCGGCCGAAGAGTCGGACGGTGGTCACCGGCAGCTCCATTACGCCGTCATCCTCCCGCTGGTGGGGAAAGCGCGGCGCCTCGGGATCGCCGTAGTGATCGTGGCGCACCGGGTAGACGCTGGAGCTGTAGCGGTGTCCGGTCTCCCGCAGCACCCGGTGGGCCCACGGCGTCCGGGCGCCGATGGAGAAGCTGGGGGCGCGGTAGCCGCGCACCGCCACGCCGCCGATCTGCTCCAGCAGTTCGCGGGCGCGGACGGCGTCCTCGCGGAATGCCCGTTCACCCAACTCACCGACCCGCCGGTGGCCGTAGCCGTGGCTGGCCAGTTCGTGGCCGCCGTCAACGATGCGCCGGACCAGGACCGGGTGGCGTTCGGCCACCCAGCCGAGGACAAAAAAGGTCGCCCGGGCACCCCGCGCCTCCAGCGCCTCCAGGATGCGCTCGGTATTCCGCTCCACCCGGCACGGCATTCGCGGCCACCGGGAGCGGGGGATATGGGGCGCCAGAGCGGAGACGTGGAAGTAGTCCTCCACGTCCACGGTGAGTGCGTTGGGCAGCTCACTCATGGGTCCCCTCCGGGGGAGAGGGATGGCACCCCGTCTCATCCCCATCCCACTGCTCCGCCAGCCGCCGCAGGACGCGGTAGTTGTATGTGGTGTAGCGCTCGGCGGCGAGGACGCTGCGCTCCAGGTGGGCGATGCGGTGGGTCAGCCGCTCCACCTGCATCGCCAATCCAGCCGAATGGACCGCCGAGTGGGCCGCGCCGGACAGCGACATGGACGGCTCGGACAGCCACGGGTCCGGCGGCAGCGCCCGGTAGTCGTCGTCCACCGGCAACAGACCCACGCCGTCATCGGCGGAAGACGGCGCGTGCCCCTCTCCATTCCCCAGATCCTCGGCGATCTCCCCGGCCACGACACGCACCGCTTCCTGGTTGAAGTGGTGCAACTCCTGGAGGTACCCCATCAACAGCAGACGGTCGCAGAGCATGTTGATGTTGCGCGGGACGCCGCTGGAGAAGTAGTGGATGTCGGCGTATGCCTTGGGGGAGAAGTTGGGGGTCCCCTGCCAGCCGACCCGCTCCAGCCGGTGCTCAATGTAGCTGCGGGTCTCCTCCGGCCCCAGGGTGCCCAGGTGGTAGGTGGCGATGACCCGCTGCCGCAACTGCTGCATGGCCGGGTTGCGGAGGATACCCCGAAACTCCGGCTGGCCGAGGAGAAAGCTCTGCAGCAGCGAGCGCCCCTCGATGTTGAAGTTGGAGAGCATGCGCAGCTCCTCCACCGCCTCGCGGCTGAGGTTCTGCGCCTCGTCCACCACCAGCAGTGCCCGGTGGCCGCGATCGTGGCACCCCTCCAGAAATCCTTCTAGGGACCGCAGCAGAGCCGTCTTACTCAGCCCATCGTGCTCCAGACCGAAAGCCGAGCAGACCATGCGCAACAACTCGTCGGCCTCCAGGCGAGTGGTGACAATCTGCGCCGCCACCACCGACTCCCGATCAAGCCCCTGGAAGAGGTTCTGGACCACGGTGGTCTTTCCCGCCCCCACCTCGCCGGTGATGACCACGAACCCCTCGCCCCGGTGGACGCCGTACTCCAGGTAGGACATGGCCCGGCGGTGGCCGTTGCTGTCGAAAAAGAACCGCGGATCGGGGTTCAGCGCGAAGGGTTTGGCCCGCAATTGGTAGAAGTTCTCGTACATCGGTGCTCCGTCAAAACGTCATGGTGGCGCGGGCGATGACCGCGTTCTCGCGGTACTCCCACACCCGGCCGGCAGAGGAGTCCCGCCGTTGATGGCGGTAGCTCAACGACCCGGTCAGGTGGGGCGTGAAGTCCTTGGTTACCCGAACCTGAAGGAAGTAGCGGTCGTCCTCCCGCGGCTCATCCAGATCGAACTCGGTGCGCGTCCAACCGATGCTGGTCTGGGAGGCGGTGCGGGGAGCGAACTGCCAGTTCCAACCGGCGGCGGCGCCGTGGCCCGATTCGTTGGGCGTGATCCCGTCCTGGAAATCCAGTTCGAAGCGATTGGCGCTGAGGACGAATCGGCTGCGGCCCAGTTGATAGGTCACCGATGCGGTGGCGCGCTCGGCGATTACCGGCTCGTCTGTCAACCGGGGGAGGAAAAAGACCCCCTCGTCCATATCGACGAAGGTCGCGAAATCCTCCGGCCCGAAGAGCAAGAAGAGGAAGAGCACGGCATTGGGGTCGGCGGGGTCGAAGGTCTCCTCCTGGAGGACCAAACGCCGCCCGGTGGTCACCGTCCGGGTGTATCCCGCGCGCCAGGTGGAGCGGCGGGTACGGTGGCGCAGATCGAGCCGCCCGGTCTCGCCGAAGAACTGCTCTCCGTAGGCGGCCTCGATATGGGTGCGGCGGGTGGGGTCCCAGATGGCGCCCACCTCCCAGAAGTCACCGTCCTGCTCGTCCAGGATGGTCGGATAGTCGTTGCGCTCCTCCCCCGCCGTACCGAAGACCTGCAAGCGGGGGGAAATCCGGTAGCCGAGCGTGGCGGAGTAGCGCTCGAAGGTCTCGTCCGGACGCAGATCGTCGTCGTACTCATGACGCTCGTGGCTGTAGTTCAATCGCCAGAAAAACCGGGGGCCGAAGAGGGGGCCGCTGGCCAGCACCCCTTCCCAGCGGTGACCGGCGCTGTCCCCTTGATTGGTGCGCTGGTACCAGATCCGGTCGTAGGTGTAGCGGACCTCGCCCTCGGCAAAACGCCCGAAGCGTTGGACCGCGTAGGGGCTCACCGCCGCCGTGGTGACCGTGGCCAGCGCGCCGGTATCGGCGCTGACCCCCACCGGCTCCAGCAGCGAGGCAGCCCGTTCGCGGCGGGTGGCGGTGGCGTCGACGAAGAAGGTCCGGTCCACCACCTCCAGGTTGGAGGCCGCCTGCAGGGTATGCCGGGCGCGGTTGCGTCCGCTATGACGCAGGTAGTAACGGTTCCACAACGAGTAGTTTACGCTGGCGTTCCAGCGCCGCCCCTCCCGGTACGCGGTCACCCCCGGCACCACCTCGCCGATCCAGTCGTGGGACTCCTGCCCCGGCGGCGCCAGGTTGACGTTGTCGGTATACGTCGCGCCCACCGTCACCCGGGGCGTCACCCGCCACACCGGGTCGGCCTCGGCCACACTGCTGATGAGAAGAGAGACCACAGCCACCCAGACCCCCACATCTCGTCGCCCGGGGACATGGCCCCGGTTGCGGCGCCCGTCACTCATTGCGCGCCGTCGCCGGCGGCGCCTCCGCGGCCCGGCCGTATCCGCCGTAGCCATAGTGGTAGTGGGCGTAATCCATGCCCGGCAGCCACACCGCCTTGTTGAGGACGGTCATCACCACCTCGCAGCCATCCACTAGATCGAGGGCCCGCTCCAACGCGCTCTTTGGTGTCCGTTCCGCCTCCGCCACCACCACCACTTGGCCCATCAGCCCGGCGAGGACGGTGGGCTCGCTGGCCGCCAGCAGCGGCGGCGAGTCGAAGAGGATTACGCGGTCCCGGTAGCGCTGGGCGATCTCCTGGACCAGCGCATGCATCCGCGTGCTGGCCAGGAGTTCGGTGGAGCGCTGATCGGCGCGGCCCGCCGGCAGGATGGTGAGGTTGTCTACGCTGGTGCGGATCAGAACGTCCCGCATCTTCACGCCCGACCCGCGCAACAGGTCGATCAAGCCGCCCCGGCTCACGTCCACCCCCAGATACTTCGGGATCTGGGGGTGGGCCACGTCCGCATCCACCAACAACACCGTGCGCTCCAGCTCCATGGCGATGCTCAGGGCGAGGTTGACGGTGGTGAAGGTCTTTCCCTCCCCGGGCAGGGAGCTGGTGACCATGATCAGGTTGCCGTTGCGCACCCGCAGCCGTTGGCTGCCGAAGGCGTTGGTCAGCAGCGGCCGCTTGATCAACCGGAACTGCTCGGCGAGCCCGCTGCGTTCCTCGCCGGGGAGAATAAAACCGTGCCGCCGCAGCACCTCTGTATGGAGGGTCTGAACGGGCGCGGGCGCCGAAGCGGGGGGATGATCCTCCGGCGCCCCGCCGACGGCCGCCTCCGGCTCGGCCCATGGCGTTTCTTCCTCCCCGTCCGGGCCGCCCCGGTTCTTCCGCAATGCATTCTCGATGATGCTCATCGGTGGCACGCTCCCCTATCCCGCCATGAAGGTGTAAACCGTGACCCCGTAGGCACCGAACAGCCCCGCGGCGACCGCCGTGTAAACGGCCCGTTCGATCCACTGGCGGCGGCGGCGCGCCGGGGTGGCGACGTAGGCGACGCTCCCCAGGCAGGGGCGCCCCGTCCACTCGGTCAAGGTGCGTACGGTGGTCACCGTGGTACGCAGTTGCGCGATCAGAAAGGCAAGGCCGCTGCCCGCCACCAGGCCCAGCATCAGTACGGCCGACGCCAGGGCCGGACGGTGCGGCGCCGCCGGAGACGCGGGCAACCGGGCCGGCTCGATGACCCGGAAGTCCACCGTGTCGGTCTGAGCCTGGACGTCGCCGGTGATGGCCGCCCGCTCGCGGGTGGCCCGGAACCGCTCGTAGCCCTCCTTGAGGATGCGGTAGTCGCGGGTCAGTTCACTGAAGCGCGCCTCGATCTCGGGGATCTCATCCACCGCCGATGACAGCCGCTGATGGCGCTCCCGGAACTCCTCCACCCGCGCCTCCAGATTGGAGACCCGGATCTCCGCCTCGGCCAGGGCCAGGCCGACCTGTTGCCGCATCAGGTCCTCGGTGAGGGCGTCACCGCCGTCCCCGCCGCCCGCCTCCGCCAGAAGGCGGGCGCGCTCGTCTTGCAGGTCGCCGATGAGCCGCCGGGTGGCGCGGACATCCGGATGCTGGTCGGCGTAGCGCAGCAGCATGTCGTCCAATTGCCGCGTGTAGGCGGCGATGCGTTCATTCAACTCCACCAAGGCGGAACGCGGACGATCCGACGGAGCGAGGTCGTCCGGGTCGATCCGTTCCCCGGCCATTTGGCCGCGCAGCGCGTCCCGCTGCCGCTCGACCTCCCGCAACTCCAACTCCGCCTCTTCCAGGCGCTGGGCGGCCGTGGCCAGACGGTTGTAAAACGCCCCGTCCCGGCCGTAAACCAGTCCGGCGTGCTGGTGGCGGAACTGCTCCAGCTCTCGCTCTTTCTCACGCAGCCGCTCTTCGTAGGACTCCAATTGACGCTGGATGAAACGTTGCGATCCGGCCAGATCAGTGCGGGTGGCGCCGATCCCCTGCTCCATAAAGAAGTTCACCAGCTCCTCGGTGACCCGGTGCGCCACCTCCGGCCGGTGGTGGCGGTAGGAAACCGTGTAGGTGCCGCTTTGGCGGGCCACCCGCAGCCGGACGCCACTGACCAGGTCGTCGACGATCCCCTCCAGGTTACGTCCCGGCACCAACGCCTCCAGATCGGCATTGCGCGCCACCTCCTCCATGTTGGGGCGGGTGATCAATGTGTTGCTGACCATGCGTACCCGCTGCTCCGCGTCGGGGCGGACCGCCATCCCACCCAACAGCGCATCCAGCAGGGACTGCGTGTCCACGTAGACCTGGGCCGAAGCCTCGAACTCGTCCGGAAGTTGGTGTACCCACGCCCATCCACCGAGGGAGATGAGCCACGCCACCGGCAAGATGACCCAGCGCCGGCGCCAGACAGCCCGGAGTTGGACAAGCAGCTGTTCAAGAATATGCTCCACCGGTCAACGACCTCCCCTGCCCGGCGGGCGGCGGCGCGCCGCAGCGCGCCGACACCGTCCCCGGGCCCGTCAGAAAAAGCTTTCCGGAATCACCAGAACGTCTCCTGGCAACATGTCCACGTTGGCGGAGATGTCTCCACCGTTGAGCAAGTCGTCCAGCCGCACCCGCAGCTGCACCTCCTCTCCCTCCACCCGGCGCACGATGGAGGCACGGTTGCCGGCGGCGAACTCGGTGATGCCGCCCACGGCGATCATCACGTCCATCACCGTCATGTCCTCGCGGTACTGCAACGCCTGGGGCTGGGCCGCTTGGCCGATGACGCGGACCTGACGCTGGTACGGCCCTTGGAACCCGGTGACGATGACGGTGACCACGGGGTCGCGCAGGTAGATTTCCAGACTCCGCTCGATGTCCCGGGCCAGGGCGGTGGGGGTCAGGCCACTGGCCTGTACGTCTTCCACCAACGGGGTGCTGATCTGGCCGTCGGGGCGCACCGGCAGGCTCATGGAGAGTTCCGGGTTGTTCCAGACCATGACGCTGAGGACATCCCCGGCACCGATGACGTACTGCTCCAGCGCCCGCTTTTCAACCTGGACTGGCGCATCGGGAAACCGTGGGTGGGCGCACCCCGCGGCGGTGGCCGCCACCACCGCCGCAACCCCGGCGACGAACCATTTTTTGTTATTCGAAAACATTAACGACAAGGCTATATAAGGCCACCGTTTCCCTTCTGTTAGAAACCACACATTCATGACGAATCCTTTATCACCCACGATGTGCCCGGCTTACATAGGGAAAACTCTAGCAGGCGCCGGAAGATCCGCAGTAAACCCACACCAAGATGATTTATCTTCGTATACAGTGCGTTACACATTCCGGCAGAGCGGATAAAAAAAAGTGTCGAAATCCTTTACAGGGGACGAGCAAGCGGAAAAAAAACGTATATATAAAGATTCTCTCTAGCCTCACACCTCAATTAGTGAGGAAACGCCTAACAATCCGTTATTGCGAGGAGCAGAGCGACGAAGCAATCTGCAACTGATTGATTTTGTTCCCATGGAGATTGCTTCGCTGCGCTCGCGATGACGGAGGCGTGGATGCAATGACGAAGCCGTGGACGCAATGACGGAGTCGTGGCGCATGCGATGTTTCACTGGAACCACCATGGCAGCCGATTTGCATGGCCGATAGTGTCGTTTTTACTTTCGGTCCCATTCCGCCCCACCGCCCAGACAGGAACCGCCCCATGACTGAACGCGATTACCAACCCATCCTCGCCGACACCCCCGAGGGTCGTGCGGTGCACTACCGAATGCGCTACAAGGTCTTTTGTTTGGAGACCGGTTTCGAACCCCCCGAGTACTTTCCCGACGGCCAAGAACGGGACGCTTACGACGACCGCGCCGTCCACTTCCTGGTCCGCAGCCGCTATACGGGCCATTGGGTGGCCACACTGCGGCTGATCCTGCGCGGCTCCCACGGGCTCCAGATCGAACAACTCTGCCGGCTGCATCCGGAGCTACAGCGATCCATCGCCCGGGGCACGGTGGCCGAAGCGTCCCGGTTGTCCATCGTCGGTCTGCCCTCCAGCGGCGCCATTCCCGGTGCCGGTCTCAGAGGCGGAAGGGGTCTGGTCGATCGCTTGCGGGCACGGCGTGCATCCCCGCAAATCCTGGTGAAGTTGCTGCGGGCCGCCGGCCACTACGGCCTGCTCCACGGTATCGACCACTTGGTGTGCCTGATACGCCCCACCCTGGCACGACTGGTGACCGAGATGGGGGTACCGCTCGCGCCTTGCGGCCATCCGTGCCGCCACCGCGGCGTGCGTGTCCCCCATGGCGTTTCCTGCCGGGCCTTGAGTGCCGCCCTGGACCGGCTCACTTCACACAGCGGAGCGATGGATCGGGACGATCCGCCCTATGCGCTCTTTTCGGAGATCGCGGCACCGGAGACCGCGGCATGGATGCCGGCCGTCACCCCGAACCGCGTGGAATACCCCACGGCACTGTGGTTGCGAGCGGAACCGGATCACAGTCATTGATGGAAAAAATATCGACAAGTGTGAACCGGTTCCATGGAAGTCAGGCCCCGGATACAAGAAACTGACACGCTGGTCAGTATTGGTGAAAAAACCAGCAGCGGGGGGGGATGGTGATCCATGAGCGATTCGGCACTGGCCAACATCTTTTGCCGGTTCTTTGAGTTGGTCTGGGCCAACGGGGAAGAGATCGAGGCGGCCCAGCGGGTCCGCTATGAAGTCTACTGCCGGGAGTTCGGCTTTGAGAAGGAGGAGGACTGCCCTGGCGGTTTGGAGACCGACACCTACGACAGCCAGTCGATCCACTGCATCGTCCGTCACCGAGCCAGCGGGCAAGTGGCCGGTTGCGTACGCGTGGTGCATACACTGAGCGACGACGCCGTGGCGGAACTGCCCATCGAACGCTACTGTGGCCACGGTTTGGAACATCCACGCCTCCACCCCGCACGGTTGCCCCGCGAGCAGATCTGCGAGATCTCGCGCCTGGCCATCCCCATGGCCTTCCGCCGGCGCGTCGGTGAGGCCCGGAGCCCGGTGGGCGACGTCAACACCCTGCTCTTTGAGCCCGAGGAATACCGCACCTATCCGCTGTTGGCGACGGCGCTCTTCTTTGCCGCAGACTCCGTAGTGGCCCTCACCGGACTGAAACACGTATTCGCCATGATGCAGCCGCCGCTGGCCCGCCGGCTCGCCCGTCAGGGGATCCATTTCCACCAGATCGGCCCGGTCATCGATTACCACGGGCCGCGTGCGCCCTACTACGTCCATGCCGACTACGCGTTATGCGCCATCGAGAGCAGTCTGCGGCCCTTGCAGAATGCCGTCCACGATGCCCTGGAGCGCCAACACGCCACCTTGGAGGCCCACCTCCCGGCGGCTACGGGACCGTCCCATGACCCCACCCTTCGATTACCAACAGGCCTTCATGCGCACCTTGGGATGGGTGACGGCGCCGGAGTTGGAGAAGCTACGCCGGACCACGGTGGCGATCGCCGGCCTGGGCGGCGTCGGCGGCAGTCATCTGTTGACCCTGACCCGTCTCGGGATCGGGCGCTTCCGGTTGGCTGACCCGGACCACTTCGAACTGCACAACATGAACCGCCAAGCCGGCGCCTTCCTCGGCACTTTGGACCGCCCGAAGGTGGAGGTGCTGTCCGGCATGGCGCTGGAGATCAACCCGACGCTGGAGATCCACCGGCTGGAGGGGGCCGTGGACGCGGCCAACGCCGACGACTTCCTGGATGGCGCCGACGTCTACGTCGACGGGCTCGACTTCTTCGTCATCGAGGCGCGGCGGGCGGTCTTCGCCGCCGCCCGCAGGCGCGGCATCCCGGCGGTCACCGCGGCGCCGCTGGGGATGGGGGCGGCGCTGCTGGTCTTCACCCCGGACGGAATGGCCTTCGACGACTATTTTCAGTTGGAGGGCCTGCCCCCCGAGGAGCAGGCGCTGCGCTTCATGGCGGGGCTCGCCCCCGCCGGACTGCAGATCGGTTACCTGGCCGACCCATCGCGGGTGGATTTCACCGCCGGCTACGGGCCTTCGACACCGATGGGGTGCGAACTTTGCGCGGGGATGGCGGCGACGGAAGTGTTGAAGATCGTGTTGCAACGCGGGCGGGTACGGGCGGCGCCCCATGGGCTGCATTTCGACGCCTACCGTGGCCGGTTGGCCCGGACCTGGCGACCCTGGGGAAATCGAAACCCGTTACAGAGACTGCTGGTGGCGGTGGCCCGGCGACGGGTACGGACCCACACGGGAGGGCGGTGATGTTGCGTGGCCTGGGGTGCGATTGGAAACCGTTGACCGTTCTCCGGGGGACCACGAAACGGCCGGGGAACAGCGTGGTCCTGCTCCTGGCCGGACTCCTGGCGGCGGCGCCCGCGCTGGCCGATGACGCGGAGCGGGCGGGAACGGCCCTGGCGGAGGCGGTCCACGGGCGTCCCATCGGGGACGACGCGGTGACCCGGGGGACGATGACCCTTATCGAGCGGGGGCGGGAACCCCGGGTGCGGGAGACGTTCCAGTACCGGCTGGAGGCAGCCGACGGCGGGCGACAGACTTTGATCCGTTTTACCTCACCCGCCGATATCGCCGACACCGGCCTGCTCATCCACGACCACGCCGACGGTGCCACCGATCAGTGGCTCTACCTGCCCGCCATGGACCGGGTGCGCCGCATCGCCGCCGACCGGCGGGGCGGGCGGTTTGTGGGATCGGACCTCTTTTTCGAAGACTTGGAGGACCGCGCCCCGGAACGGGACCGTCACCGGCTGTTGAGCGAGGAGACGTGGGACGGCGCCGCGCTCCAGGTACTGGAGAGTGTTCCGGTAGCGGGGGATGGCTCGGTCTACAGCCGCCGGGTGAGTTGGATCGACCCGGAGACGCTGATCCCGCTGCGGATCGACTTCTATCGCGGCGGCGACGAGCCGATGAAGCGACTGGAGGTGACGCGGGTGGCGCGGATCGACGGCTATTGGACGGAGATGGAGACCACGGTGACGGATCTGGAGAGTGGGCACCGGACGGTGTTGGTGGTGGATGAGGTGGTCTACGACCAAGGGCTGCCGGGCACGCTGTTCACTTCCCGGGCGTTGGCGGACACGCGGGTGGAACGGCGGTACCGGCCTTAGGCTTCGATGGTGGGTTTTATGTGCCAAGGGTCTGCGTCAGGGCCGGCTACGAGAGGGAGCAGGGGGGTGAGGGTGCCCCGTCATTGCGAGGGCCGGAGGCCCGCGGCAATCTCCTGGAGACTGCCGCGCCC
>SKYL01000148.1 GCA_007127935.1 Halorhodospira sp.
GCCGGCCAACACCTTGGCCAATGTGCTCTTGCCGGAGCCGTTGGGGCCCATAATGGCGTGGACTTCGCCCTTGCCCATCTCGAAGTCGACCCCTTTGAGGATCTCGGTGCCTTCGATGGTGGCGTGGAGGTTTTCGATCTTCAGCATGTTGCGGCTCCTAACTGACTTCTATGGCACTGGCACCCGTCACCCGACGCTGTTCTCCAGGGTCACTTCCAAAAGCTTCTGCGCCTCAACGGCGAACTCCATGGGGAGCTTCTGGAAGACATCCTTGCAGAAGCCGTTGACGATCAGAGAGACGGCGTCTTCTTCGCTGATGCCGCGCTGCTTGCAGTAGAAGATCTGGTCGTCGCCGATCTTCGAGGTGGTGGCCTCGTGCTCCAGTTGCGCCGTCGGATTCTGAACGTCGATGTACGGGAAGGTGTGGGCCCCGCAAGTGGAACTCATCAGCATGGAGTCGCACTGGGAGTAATTGCGGGCGTTGTCCGCCGTGGGCAGCACCTTAACCAGACCCCGGTACGACTGCTCGCCGTGGTCGGCGGAGATCCCCTTGGAGATGATGTGGCTGCGGGTGTTCTTACCGATGTGGATCATCTTGGTGCCGGTGTCGGCCTGCTGCCGACCCCGGGTCACCGCCACGGAGTAAAACTCGCCCACCGAGTCATCGCCGCGCAGGACGCAGCTGGGGTACTTCCAAGTAATGGCCGAGCCGGTCTCCACCTGGGTCCACGAGATCTTGGAACGCTTGCCGGCGCAGAGGCCGCGCTTGGTGACGAAGTTGTAGACGCCACCCTTGCCGTTCTCGTCCCCCGGGTACCAGTTCTGCACGGTGGAGTACTTGATCTCGGCGTCGTCGTGGGCGACCAGTTCCACCACCGCGGCGTGGAGTTGGTTCTCATCCCGCTGGGGGGCGGTGCATCCCTCCAGGTAGGAGACGTAGCTTCCGGGCTCGGCAATAATCAGGGTCCGCTCGAACTGTCCGGTGTGCCCGGCGTTGATGCGGAAGTACGTGGACAGCTCCATGGGGCAACGCACCCCCTTGGGGATGTACACGAAAGAGCCGTCGGAGAAGACCGCCGAGTTCAACGCGGCGAAGAAGTTGTCCTTGCGCGGCACCACGGAGCCCATGTATTTGCGCACCAACTCCGGGTGCTCCCGCAGCGCCTCGGAGATGGAGCAGAAGATCACGCCGTGCTTGGCCAGTTCATCCTTGAACGTGGTGGCCACCGAGACCGAATCGAAGACGGCATCCACGGCCACCCGCGGCCGCCCCGCCGCCTCGCCTTCCTCCTCGACCCCGGCCAGCATCTTCTGCTCGTGGAGCGGGATGCCCAGTTTCTCGTAGGTCTCCAGCAGCTTGGGGTCGACCTCGTCGAGGCTGCCGAGCTTCTTCTTCGGCGCGGCGA
This sequence comes from Halorhodospira sp., assembly GCA_007127935.1. GTDB lineage: Bacteria > Pseudomonadota > Gammaproteobacteria > Nitrococcales > Halorhodospiraceae > SKYL01. Next base: position 1,407 of record SKYL01000148.1, read on the forward strand.
AGTAGGAGATCGCCTGGAAGTCGATGGGCGGGAAGTGGACATGGGCCCACCGCGGGACGTTCATCTCCAACCAGCCGCGGTACGCCTCCAGGCGCCACTCCAGCATCCACTCCGGCTCTTCCTTCTTCGCCGAGATGAAGCGAATGGTCTCCTCGTTCAGCCCCGGCGGCGCGAACTCCTGCTCGATGTCCGTGACGAACCCGGCCTCGTAGCCGCGGCTGGTAAAACGTTCGATGGTTTCAGTGCTACTCGACATATCGCTCCACTCCCCGACCCTTCAGCGGCCGGCAATCTACGACGCTCTCCCGGCTCTAGCGGTTCTCGCGGGTTCAAAAGTAACCGGATACTCGGCCGGACGGGCCATCTCCGCCAACGTGACCCCATGCAGGGCCTGATAGACCGCGGCACTGACCCGGGACCAGATGCCCCCCGCGGTACAACCGTCCACGTGGTCGCACGACCCGGTACCGTCCTCCACACACTCGGTAAACGCGATGGGCCCCTCCAGGGCCTCGATGATCTGCGCCACGCTGATCTCTTCGGGCGAACGCAGCAGCCCGTAACCGCCCTTGGCGCCCCGGTAGGAACGCAACAGCCCGGCGTGGACCAGTTGCTTCATCACCTTGCTCGCCATGGGCTGCGGCAGACCGTGGGCCGCCGCCAACTGCGAGGCGTTGAAGCGCTCGCCGGGACTGCGGGCCATGGCCGAGAGGATGACGATGCCGTAATCGGTTTCGCGGTTAATCCTGAGCATTGCGGGCAAGATTATAGCGCAATCCGTACCTGGTTGGTACACATTGCAAAAGGATTGACGGCCCGCCGCCATCCGGTGATATTGGAGCCAGATCCCTTCACGGACCGCAGGCGTCGGCGTTGCGATGAATCCACCGAGAGGGCGCGCCAAACCGACACGGAACCAACGGCTGGTCGTCGAGGAGATGGAGAACGGCGACTGGGAGGTGGTCTTTTACGGGACGGACGGGAAGATCCGTCACGTCAGCCACAGTGACAAAGAGATCGCCGCCCTGCGCGCCGCCTACTGGATCGCCCGCTACTACGGCTACAAAGACCAGGTCCTGGTCCGCGCCCGCCACGTCGACCACCACCTGAACATCGACGGCCTGATGAGCCGCCGCGACCACATGTCCCGTTAAACGTTCATCAGGACTGCGCGCTCGATCCGCCGCACCTCATCCCGCAGCCGCGCCGCCTCCTCGAACTCCAGATCCCGGGCGTGGCGGTGCATCCGCTTCTCCAAATCGCGAATCCGGCGTACCGCCTCGCCGGCATCCATCCCGGCGTAGACGGCGGGCTCCTCCGCCACCGCCGCCGGCGCCCGCCGGGCCGGGGCCGGCAATCCGCTACGCTCCATGACGTCGGCCACCGCCTTGCGGATCCCCACCGGGGTGATCCCGTGGCTCTCGTTGAAGGCGCGCTGCTTGGCGCGCCGCCGCTCGGTCTCGTCGATGGCGCGGCGCATCGAGTCGGTGATGCGGTCGGCGTAGAGGATCGCCCGGCCGTGGAGGTTGCGGGCGGCACGGCCGATGGTCTGGATCAGGGAGCGCTCGGAGCGAAGAAACCCCTCCTTGTCGGCATCGAGGATCGCCACCAGGGAGACCTCGGGGATGTCGAGCCCCTCGCGCAACAGGTTGATGCCCACCAGGACGTCGAACTCCCCCAGCCGCAGATCGCGGATGATCTCGGTGCGCTCCACGGTATCGATATCGGAGTGGAGATAGCGGACCCGGATATCGTTGTCCGCCAGGTAGTCGGTGAGGTCTTCCGCCATGCGCTTGGTGAGCGTGGTCACCAGCACCCGCTCATCCCGCGCCGCCCGCACCCGAATCTCGCCGTAGAGATCGTCCACCTGGGTGGTCGCCGGGCGCACCTCCACCTCGGGGTCCACCAAGCCGGTGGGCCGGACCACCTGCTCCACCACCTGGTCGGCGTGGCCCTTCTCGTACGCCCCCGGCGTGGCGGAGACGAAGACCATCTGCGGCGCCAAGCGCAAGAACTCCTCGAACTGCAGCGGCCGGTTGTCCAACGCCGACGGCAAGCGGAAGCCGTACTCCACCAAGGTCTGCTTGCGGGAGCGGTCGCCTTTGTACATACCGCCCAACTGGGGGATGGTGACGTGGGACTCGTCGATGAAGAGCACCGTCTCCGGCGGCAGGTAGTCGAAGAGGGTCGGCGGCGGCTCGCCCGGCCGCCGGCCGGAGAGGTAGCGGGAGTAGTTCTCGATGCCGGAGCAGTAGCCCAGCTCCAGCATCATCTCCAGGTCGAAGCGGGTCCGCTCCTCCAGGCGCTGGGCCTCCACCAGCTTGTCGGCGGCCCGCAACGCCGCCAGCCGTTCGCGCAGCTCCTCACGGATCTGCCCCACCGCCTCCTGCACCCGATCCCGGGGGGTCACGTAGTGGGTCTTGGGGTAGATGGTGGCTCGGGGGACGCGGCGCCGGACCTCCCCGGTCAATGGATCGAACCAGGCCAAGTCCTCGATCTCGTCATCGAAGAGTTGAAGCCGAAGGGCCTCCTCCTCGGACTCGGCCGGAAAGATATCCACCACTTCCCCCCGCACCCGGTAAGTGCCGCGGGACAGTTCCACATCGTTGCGCGTGTACTGTAACTCGGCCAGCCGGCGCAACACCTGGCGCTGGTCGATGCGGTCGCTGCGCACCAAGTGGAGGATCATCGCCAGGTAGGCGTTGGGGTCGCCGAGGCCGTAAATCGAGGAGACCGACGCCACAATCACCGTGTCCCGCCGTTCCAGCACCGCCTTGGTGGCCGACAGGCGCATCTGCTCGATGTGCTCATTCACCGACGCGTCCTTCTCGATGAAGGTATCGGAGGCCGGCACGTACGCCTCGGGCTGGTAGTAGTCGTAGTAGGAGACGAAGTACTCCACCCGGTTTTTCGGGAAGAACTCCTTCATCTCGCCGTAGAGTTGGGCGGCCAGGGTCTTATTGGGGGCGAGCACCAGCGCCGGGCGCTGCAACCGCTGAATGACGTTGGCCATGGTGAAGGTCTTTCCCGACCCGGTCACCCCCAACAGCGTCTGGGCGGCCAACCCCGCCTCCAATCCAGCCACCAGCTGTTCGATGGCCTCCGGCTGATCGCCGGCCGGTTGAAAACGGGCGTCGATGGCGAAAAGGTCGGTCATTGATGAAACGATCCCCCCCCACACTTGGAAACAAACATCCGAAAACCCTTATCATACCCGGCACACCCATCGACACCGGAGCCATGAATGGACATCGAGCTTGCCGCCCGAGTTCAACGCATCAAACCCTCCCCCACGCTGGCGGTCACCGCCCGTGCCGCCGAATTGCGGGCGGCGGGCCACGACGTCATCGGACTCGGCGCAGGCGAACCCGACTTCGACACCCCGGACCACATCAAGGAAGCCGCCATGGCGGCGGTGCGCGCCGGGGATACCAAGTACACCCCGGTGGACGGCTCCCGCGCCCTGAAGGAGGCGGTGATCGCCAAGTTCCAGCGGGAGAACGGACTGGACTACGCGGCCAACGAGATCCTCGTCTCCAGCGGCGCCAAGCAGTGCCTGTTCAACGCCATGGCCGCCCTGCTCAACGAGGGCGACGAGGTGGTCATCCCGGCGCCGTACTGGGTCTCGTACCCCGATATGGCGCTGATCTTCGGCGCCAAACCGGTGGTGGTCTCCGCCGGGGCCGAGAGCCGCTTCAAGATCACCCCGAAGCAGTTGGAAGCGGCCATCACCGACCGCTGCCGAATGGTCATCCTCAACAGCCCGTCGAACCCCACCGGCACCGCCTACACCAAGGATGAACTGGCGGCCCTGGGCGCGGTCCTGGAGCGCCACCCGAAGGTGGTGGCGGTGAGCGACGACATCTACGAGCACATCCTGTGGCGGGACGAGCCGTTCTCCAACATCGTCAACGCGGCCCCGGCGTTGAAGGAGCGCGCCGTGGTGGTCAACGGCGTCTCCAAGGCGTACGCCATGACCGGCTGGCGCATCGGCTACGCCGCCGGGCCCGCGAAGCTGATCGGCGCCATGAAGAAGATCCAGTCCCAGAGCACCTCCAACGCCTGCTCCATCTCTCAGGCCGCCTCGGTGGCCGCGCTGGAGGGCGATCAGGGGTGTATCGGGCCGATGCTGGAGCAGTTCAAGCGCCGCCACGACTTCGTCGTGGCGCGGCTCAACGCCATGCCCGGGGTGGAGTGCACCCCGTGTGACGGGACCTTCTACTGTTTTCCGAAGGTCCAGGGCGCCATGGAACGCATGGGCAGCGCCGACGACATCGCCTTCGCCGAGGCGCTGCTCAACGACTCAGGGGTCGCCCTGGTGCCGGGATCGGCCTTCGGCGCGCCCGGCTACGCCCGGATCTCCTACGCCACCAGCATGGAGAACCTGGAGAAGGCCATGGACCGCATGGACCAAGCGCTGCGCGGGTAGACCGAGTCCACCCGCGCCGGCCCCGCGGCCGATGGCCGGCGGGATGGAGTGACCGCAATGGCGGATCGGAACGCGGCAATTGCAGGACGCACCGGCTCAAGTCCGCGCCTGGGTCTCGGCCTCAAGCTGGGCGGGGCCTTCGCCGCAGTGATCCTACTGGCCGCCGCTATGGCGGCGGCGGCGATGATGTCACTGCGGCAGGCCACCGACGCTAGCGAAGAGATCGCCGCCCTCATGGAGCGGGCCCTCCACCAGGTGGAACAGGAGGTCCACCACCTGGATTGGACCAATCGTCTCGCCAACAGCTTCATCCTCGCCGGCGCCCTCGACATCGAGTTGGATCACACCCGCTGCGACTTCGGCCGGTGGTACTACGCCTTTCGCGGCTCCCTGGCCTATGCGGCAGCGGGGCCCGACTTCCGGGACGCCTTCGACGCCCTGGAGGGACCCCACCACCGGCTCCACCAATCGGCTCAGCGCATTGGCGAGTTGTTTCTCCAACAGCAGCGGGACCAGGCAATCATGGTCTACCGCGACCAGACCCGCAGCCACCTCACCGAGATGCGCACGGGCCTCGACGCCCTCGGCCGCATCCTCACCGCCGAACGTGACGCGATGGTCGCCGGGACCCGCCGGGAGGCACACAAGGCTTTGATCGTCCTCACCGCCATGGTGGCGCTGATCATCGTCTTGAGCATCATCCTCGCCACCGCCATCGTCCGCCCCATCACCGGAGCGATGCGGGAGTTGGCCGAGACCACCGACCGGATGGCCCGGGGAGATCTCAGTGGCGGCGAGCTGACCATCCGCCACCACGACGAGATCGGCACCGCCGCCGCGGCCTTCAACCGCATGAGCCGCCATATCCGGCAACTGGTCTCCGAAATCACCGAGGAGATCGCCGCCCGCAAGCGGGCCGAGGCACAACTGCTGGCGTGGAACACTGATCTGGAATCCCAAGTCGCCAAGCGCACCCGGGAGTTGGAACTGGCCAAGGAACAGGCCGAAGCGGCGAGCCACGCCAAGAGCGCCTTCCTCTCCAACATGAGCCACGAGATCCGCACCCCCATGAATAGCCTGCTCGGGATGGCGCACTTGGCGCTCCACGCCGACCCCCCGCCGAAGCTGCGGGACTATCTGCGGAAGATTCACCAGTCCGGCGAGCATCTGCTCGGCATCGTCAACGATATCCTCGACTTCTCGAAGATCGAGGCCGGCAAGGTCACCTTGGAGCCACGCGACTTCGACCTCGCCCTGCTGCGGGAAAGCGTGGAGAGCATGTTTACCGCCAAGGCGAAGGAGAAGGGGCTGCGCTTCCACGTCGAGGTGGATCCCGCCGTGCCTTCACGGGTCCATGGCGACTTGTTGCGCATCAAGCAGATCCTGATCAACTTGGTGGGCAACGCACTGAAGTTTACCCGCCAAGGCGAGGTCGCCCTGCGCATCGGCGCGGAAAGACGGCGGAACCAACGGATTATGCTTCGCTTTGAGGTGACCGACACCGGCATCGGCATGGACCGGGCGCAACTCGCCCATCTCTTCGAGTCCTTTCATCAAGCCAATGCCACCATCAGCCGCGAGTACGGCGGCACGGGCCTGGGCTTGGCCATTTCCCGGCAACTGGCGGAACTGATGGGCGGTGAGATCGGCGTGGACAGTGCGCCACAGCGGGGCAGCACCTTTTGGTTTGTCGTCCCCCTGGAGGAAGGCGGTCTACAACCCGGCGAAGAGGATGCCCCGCAACGCATCCCTCACCTCCAAGTCCTCCCCGGCACCCGCATCTTGCTGGCCGAGGACAACCCATTGAACCAACAAGTGGCCACCGAGCTATTGGAGCGCGCCGGCGCCACCGTCACCGTGGCCGGCGACGGTGCGCAGGCCCTCGAACGACTGCGCGCCGGTACCTTCGATTGCGTCCTGATGGACATCCAAATGCCCGGCATGGACGGCCTGGATGCCACCCGCCGGCTGCGGGACGACCCCGAGTTGGCGGAGATCTGTGTCATCGCCATGACCGCCAACGCCTCCGCCGAGGATCGCGCCGCCTGCTTCCAGGTGGGCATGAACGCATTCATCACCAAACCCATCGACCCACCGGAGATGTACGCCACCCTGGCCCGCTGCCTCCAGTGCGGGGAAACACCGCCTCCCCCGCCCGAAGAAGTCGCAAGTCCATCGGACGTGCCGGCGGGCGACGCCGAGGTCATCGATCTGCGCCACCTGGCCGAACGCGTCGGCGACGATCCGGCCCTGCTGCAGAGCTTCGCCGAGACCTTCATCGCGTCCGCCCGCCAAGGACTGGTGGAGATGGAGACCGCCCTGGCACAGCACGACGGCGTTGCCTTGGCCGCCGCCGGCCACCGCCTCAAGTCGTCGGCCATGACCGTCGGCGCCGCACGGTTCGGTGAACTATGCCGGTCGCTAGAGCCGTACCGTGATCGTCCTGAGGACACGGAACCGGCCCGCCCCACCGTGGACCGCCTCTACCGGCTGCTGGACGACATAGTAGAATACATTGACGGGATGCAACGCCCCGGACCGGCATGACGCCGCCCCCCGGCTACGGCCGCTTGACCGATGAAGCGGCGGAGCGGCACAATACGCCCCTGCCGCCATGGGCGGCTGGCACCATTCCCCGGTAGCTCAGTTGGTAGAGCAAGTGGCTGTTAACCACTGGGTCGCTGGTTCGAGTCCGGCCCGGGGAGCCAATTTTTCGTACACTGAACCCGGCCCAGCGCCGGGTTTTTTCATGATGGCCAACGACGAAATCAACATCGAGCACTACCGCGCCAAGCTGATGGCGCAACGCGAGGCGTTGCGGGGTACCGAAGACTCCCGGCGGCAAGCCGGGGCCATCGTGGAACTCGACCAGACGCGCACCGGCCGCCTGTCACGCATGGACGCCCTGCAGCAGCAGGCCATGGCCCAGGCCGGACAGGCCCGGGCGGAGGTGGCGCTGCGGCGCATCGAGGCCGCCCTGGCCCGCTGCGATGCCGGCGAGTACGGCGACTGCCTGAAGTGCGGGGAACCCATCGATCCACGCCGGCTCGACATCGACCCGGCCACCACCCGCTGCCTGGCCTGCGCCCAAGCCCGGGAACGGAACTGACCGGCTGCTGGTCCACTCGTTTACACCCGCCAGGAGATCTCCCCATGCGCGGCCTGGAACAGATCCCTCTGCTTTACGACGCCGGGATGGTTCTCTGCGACGCCCTCGGCCTGTCGCGGTGGCGGCGGGCGCTGGTGGGAGACCTCCACGGCCAGGTATTGGAGGTCGGCTGCGGCACCGGCCGGACGCTGACTCACTACACCGACGGCACCGACGTGATCGCCCTCGACCCGGACCCCACGCTGCTCGCCCGCGCCGCCCGCCGGGCGCCCCACGTCCCGCTACTGGTGGCCCGCGCCGAGGCACTGCCATTCCTCCCGGCCCGCTTCGACGTGGTTATCACCAGCCTGGTCTTCTGCAGCGTGGACGATGTACCGCGGGGGCTTGCCGAGATTCACCGGGTGCTGAAGGACGGCGGCCGGCTGCGAATGCTGGAGCACGTCCGCGCTACAACCCCCTTGTGGGCACGGCTACAGGACGCCGTCCAACCCGCGTGGACCCGCCTTAGCGGCGGCTGCCGTCCCAATCGCGCCATGGAAGAGGCGGTGGAGGCCGCCGGCTTCCGCATCGAAGCCCATGCCCGCAAAGCCCACGGTGTACTCCGGTGTTTCTCCGCCAAGAAGCGGTAGCCGCCGCAACTCATCGGCTTTTCCAGCTTCCGACCGCCCCAATCACAGGCAACAAGTAATGAAATAGTGGTACGGTAAGCATGCTGATGAGCGCAAAGGACCACGCGGCACCATGGAATTTCTCGTCCCGTCTTCCCTGGACCCCGATCACCTGCCGGCGGAACTGGCCCGGTGTGGCTACCGGGTACGGGAGGGGCGGAAGTCACGGCACCGGTTCCGGCTCTTCGACACCTTCGACTGGCGGCTGCTGTCCCACGGGCTCGAGCTGATCCAGAGGCGCGGCCGCTTTCACCTGCACGCCGCCGACGACGGCCGGGAGATCGCATACGCGCCCGCCGCCGGGAGCGGCAAGCGGGCGTGGCTGAGCCACCACTTCCCCGATGGGCCACTGCGCGACGCCCTGGGCAAGATCATCGAGATCCGGGCCGTGCTCCCGCTGGTCGATGTGACCGGCGAAGAGCGAACGTGGGAGATCCGCAATGCCGACGACAAGCGGGTCCTCCGCTGCCGCCGCCGGGCGCTCCACGCGGCCCGTGTTACTTGGCGCGGCGACCCCCATCCCCCGCCGCCCACCGATCTGCCTCCGCCATCCCCGCTCCACCTGCTGTGCGTGGAGCCGGTGACCGGCTATTCCAAGCCGGTGCGTGACGCGGAGACAATCCTCGACGACCAAGGCTTGACCCACAGCACCGACCGGACGGAGGAACTCTTCCGGCAGGCCGGCTTCGACCCCGCCGCCCCCGCCAAGAAACCAGTACTCGGCCTCCAGCCCGACTGGCCGGCGGCGCGGGCGACGCTGGAGATCCTGCGCCACCAGTACCGTGTCGCCCGCCTCAACGAGCGCGGCGTGCTCGCCGATCTCGACACCGAGTTCCTCCACGACTTCCGCGTCGCCCTGCGCCGCAGCCGCTCGGCCATGGCGCGGATCAAAAAGAGCCTGCCGCCGGCCGCGACCCGGCACTTCCGCGCGCGCTTGGCGGAGGTGGCGCGGACCAGCAACCGTCTGCGCGATCTCGACGTCCACCTGCTCCAACGGGACGCCTACCGGCAGATGCTGCCGCCCGAACTTCACGCCGGGCTCGATACTTTTTTCGCACTTCTGGCGGAGGAGCGGCAGCACGAGTTCCGCAAAGTGGTCCGCTACATGAGGGGCGCTGATTACCGCCGGACTATGGACGAGTGGGGGGCCTTCCTCGCCGTCCACGACCCACAGCTGCCGGAGGCGGCGGGAGCCAACGCGCTGACCCCGGTGCGCCCCTTGGCCGAAAAGACGATTGCCAAGGCGTGCTCGCGCCTGCTGCGGCGCGGCCGGACCATCGGCCCCAACGCCCCCGATGAGGCGCTCCACGCGCTCCGTCTCGATTGCAAGAAGCTACGCTACCTCTTCGAGTTTTTTGCCGAACTCTTCCCCGAGGGGGAGATCCGTCCTCTGATCAAGCGCGCCAAGCGGCTCCAGGACCTGCTGGGAGAGTTCAACGACCTCTTCGTGCAGCGGGAAACCCTCCGCCACGGCCTCCTTCGGCTGGCCGGAGACGGCCCCGGATCGCCCCCCGCCGAGGCCATTGCCGCCGCGGCCGCCGCCGGCGGCCTGATCACCCACCTGGAACGGCGACGGTCCCAGGTGCGCCGGAACTTCGCCAAGACCTTCACCGCCTTTGAACAGTGCCGTCACCGCCGGCGCTTCTGCCCGGACGACTGAAGATGACCCAGACCATCGCCCTCTACAGCATCAAAGGCGGGGTCGGCAAGACCGCGGCCGCCGTCAACCTGGCCCACGCCGCAGCGCGGGACGGCCACCCCACCCTGCTCTGCGACCTCGACCCCCAGGGGGCGGCGTCGTACTACTTCCGGGTGCGATCGGCCCGCAAGTTCGGCCGCAAGAAACTGCTCAAGGGCGGCAAGGGGGTCGACAAGCACATCAAGGGCACCGACTACGAAGGCCTTGACATCCTCCCCGCCGACTTCTCCTACCGAAAGCTCGATGTCGCCCTGGGCGACGGTTCCCGCAAGACCCTCAAGGAGATCTTCCGCCACTTCCACGACGACTACGAGTGGGTCTTTATCGACTGCCCGCCGAACATCACCGTGCTCTCGGAGAACATCTTCCGGGCCGCCGACCGCATCGTCGTCCCGTGCATCCCCACCACCCTATCGGCCCTCACCTACACCAAGCTCCTCGACTTTTTCGCCGAAGAGGGATTGAACCGCGACAAGATCATCCCCTTCTTCTCCATGGTCGAATCGCGCAAGCGGATGCACCGGGAGGTCATCGACGCGTTGTCCGGCAACGCAGGGTACCGCTTCCTCTCCACCGCTATCCCCTACCTGGCGGAGGTCGAGCGAATGGGGGTGACCCGCATGCCCGTGGCGGCCCAGCACCCTAGTTCCCGGGCCGCCCGTGCCTACCGGGAATTGTGGCTGGAACTGCGCGGCCCCCACCGCTCGGGATGATGGCACAGTGATCCGGCACCCTTTGCGCGCCTTTACCCATTTGCTTTGTGATGCGACTCTCCTATCCTGAAGGCGAGGGGCGGGGGCGCTCGGTCGTCGTGTGCCCTACTTCAACAGGAATTGGAGGATAACAATGGGTCAACGAATCGCTCTGGTGACGGGTGGACTCGGCGGACTCGGCTCCGCGATCTGCAATCAGCTGGCGGAGGCTGGCCACTCGGTGGTGGCCACCTACACTTCCGACGGCGGCCGGGTGGAAAGGTGGCTCAGCGAGATGAAGGCCAAGGGGTACAAGGCTCATGCGGTTCATTGCGATGTGACCGACTGGGACTCCTGCGTGGCCATGGCCCAGGAGACACGCACCCTGGCCGGTGAGGTCGACATCCTGGTCAACAACGCCGGGATAACCAAGGACACCACGTTCAAGAAGATGACCAAGGAGAGTTGGGACCGGGTGATGCGCACGAACCTGGACAGTGTCTTCAACGTCTCCAAGCAGTTCGTCACCGGCATGGCGGAGCGCGGCTGGGGGCGGGTGATCAACATCGCCTCGGTGAACGGCCGCAAGGGCCAGTTCGGACAGACCAACTACGCGGCGTCGAAGGCCGGCCTGCACGGCTTCACCATGTCGCTGGCCCGTGAGGTCGCCAAGATGGGGGTCACGGTGAACACCGTCTCCCCCGGCTATCTGGCCACCGAGATGGTGATGAAGGTCAAAGAGGAGATCCGCCAGCAGGACAACAACCCCATCGCCGTGGGCTTTTTGCGCCTGCTCGAGCTGGCCTACACGGAGCATCCTTACGCGTGGACGGCCGGCGGACACATCGAGGATCTCGATCGGACCACGGTCGAGGATCTCGAGCGCTTCTACGACAC
>SKYL01000269.1 GCA_007127935.1 Halorhodospira sp.
CCACCCCCCCGTCACCCAACGTTCATCCCGTCTTGTTCTCTTCGTAACTCCCACGTCCCGAGTCGGTCACAAACGCTCTCCATGATGGCCGTGCGTCCGCGCCGGAGACCCCGGCAATGCGACCCACATTCACTTCCAGGAGAGAAGACTCAATGACTCAACGCAAGCCTTTGGCCATCGCCACCGCACTGACTTTGTGCTCCGTTCCGGCCCTGGCCGCCGCCGACAGCGTCCAGTCCCGCAGCGATATGCAGATCTACGGGCGCGCCCACCTGTCCGTGGACCATCTGGACGACGGCGCCGACTACAGCGAGATGAACCTGTCGAGCAACTCCTCCCGCCTCGGCTTCCGCGGCCAGACCGATTTCGGTACCGTCACCGGCATCTTCCAGGTCGAACAGGAGATCGACTTCAGCAACAGCGGCTCCGCCTGGGCCAGCCGTGACACCTTCGCCGGCATTCGGGGCGGCTTCGGCACCCTCCGCGCCGGCAAGTTCGACACGCCGTTCAAGCGCGCCCGTGGCCCGGCCAATCTCTTCGGCGACCAGTTGGGGGATATGCGCAATCTCACCCGGGTGGGCGACGGCCGCTTCGATGAACGCGGCCAGAACACCATCCACTACCAGACGGTCAACTTCAACGGGCTGCAGTTCAATCTGGCCTACGCCTTCCATGAGGGGGACGACGCCGAGGAAGATGCGAAGGAAGAGGCCATCAGCGCCTCGGTCACCTACAAGGCCGGGCCGCTAGATTTCGCCCTGGCCCATGAGGCGTGGGGGGAGGACACCGAGCGCGGGGAGCGCGACGGCATCCGCCTCGCGGCCGGCTACGACGTGACGCCCGAACTGAAGGTGGTGGGCTTCTATCAAAGCCTCAGCAACGACCAGGACAATGTGGAAGACAGCACCACGATGGGCGCCGGCGCGCAATACAAGGTGGCGGCGGCCACCTACCTGCGGGTCCACCACTTCATCTTCGACTCCGACGGTGACGACCTCGACGCGGCCATGACCGCCGCCGGCATCGAACACCGCATCGACAGCGCGCTGCGGGTCTACGCCAACTACGCCATGGTCGACAACGACGACAACCAAGCCCTGACGCCGTGGCGCCAAGCCCGCACCACCGATACCGCGGGGGCCGCCGGAGAGACCGCCACAGGCTTCTCGGTGGGGCTGCGCTACGACTTCTGAAGCCACCCGTCATTGCGAGGAGCGGGGCGACGAAGCAATCCCAAACCCGGAGGTGATCCGCCCATGGAGATTGCTTCGCTTCGCTCGCAATGATGAGATTGTGAAGCACACTTCGGGGAGCACCTCGGGCGCAAGGATGCGCCCGTTTTCTCCTTTAAACCTTAAAGTTACCCACCAGCGTCTCCAGAGTCCCCGCCGCCCCCAGCAGCCGGGACGCCGACTCGGCGGTGCGGGCCAACGCCGCCCGGTTCTCCGACGCCATCTGGGATATATCCTCCACGTTCCTCGCCACGTCACCGGCGGCGGCGCTCTGCTCCTGCATGGCACTGGAGATCTCGTAGACACGGTCGGTGGTCTGGGCCATCTCCCGATTGATGCTCTCGATGGTGTTGGCCACCTCTTCCACCACCTCCACCTGCTCCTGCTCCTGGGCGCTGCCCTGCTCGATGATGGTGACCGTGCGCGCGATGTCCTGCCCGATTCCCTCGATCATCTGGGCGATCTCATCGGTGGCGGTGCCGGTGCGATGAGCCAGCTTGCGCACCTCGTCGGCGACCACGGCAAAGCCGCGCCCCTGATCCCCGGCGCGGGCAGCCTCAATGGCCGCGTTCAGCGAAAGCAGGTTGGTCTGCTCGGCGATCTGCTTGATGGTGTTGACGATCTCGTAGATTTGGCCGGAACGCTCCTGCAACGCTCCCACCATGGTGGAAGCCTCCGCCGCGTTGCGCGCCACCTCCTGGATTTTCCCGGAGGCGCTGGCGGCGGTCTCCGTCCCGTGGCGGCAGAGCTGTTGGCCCTGTTCGATGACCTGCTTCGCCTGTTCGGTATGCTGCGCCACCTCGTTGATGGCCTGGGTCATCTCCTCGGTGGCGGCGGCGGTGGCGGTGGCCGCCTCGGCCTGCTGCTGGGACGCCGATGAAACCTGAGACATGGTGGTGGCCAACCCTTCCGCCAACTCATTGACCTCCCCCGCGGTGCCGGCCACGCGATTCACCAGGTCCCGCAACTGCTCCATCATCGCGTTAAACGCGGTGGCGATCTGGCCCACTTCGTCCCGGGACGGGGATGCAATCCGCTGAGTCAGGTCGCCCGCCCCTTCGGCGATCCCCTGCATAGTGTCGCGCATGAGCAGGATCGGCCGGGTGATCAGCCGGGCGCCCACCATCTGCAGCGGCACCAAGACCAGGAGCAACAGTGCCGCCGCCACCAAGAAGCCGGTTACCGAACGGCCCACCGCCTGTTCCAACGGCCGCCGGGAGATCAGGGTGGCCACCACCGCCTCGACCCGCCCGTTCTGGTCCACCAACGGTGAGTAACCGACGTTGTACCCCGTGCCCTGAATCTCAGCGAGGCCCGCCACGGTCTCTCCCTCCGCCAGCCGTTCCAAGACCGCCTCGGGCACGGCGAACGCCTCCACCCCACCGATGGTGGTGGCGTTCACCCGGTCACCCACCACGAAAATCACCTCGGCGCCGGTGGTCTGGGCCAAGTAGTCGGCGGTGTCCTGGCGCAGGTAACTGCCCACCTTCACCGTACCCACCACCTCGCTGTCCAGGACCAGCGGCATCACCGCGTCCTGGGCCATCTCTCCGGTGGTGATGGAGACAATCAACCCGTGTTGGAAGTCGCCCCGCAATGCGCCCCGCACCATACCGACGCCGCTCTTGTCGTCGCCCCAGCGATCCGGGTTGTGGCCACGCATGATCACCACGCCGCCGGCATCGGTGATCTCCACGGTGCGGACCGTCGGGTCGTCCCGGATGATTTCCTCGTACTCCCGCACCATCAGCCGCCGCAGCGCCTCCCGGTCGGAGGCCGCCGCGGCCCGGGCAATGTCCTCCCGGCGGGAGAGCTGCTTGGTATAGACATTGAGCCGCTGTTGGATATCGGAGAGGCTGGCCGTGGAGGTATGCCCCGCCACCTCCGCCATGCGCTCGTAGTTACCGTCACCGAGGTCGTAAATCCCGTGCCTGGCAACCAAAAACGCCGCCAGCAGCGTCACAACAACGATACCGATGCCGGCGGCAATCAGCTTGCCACCCAGCCTTCTGGAGAGAAAATTCATGTCGTGCCTCCCGGCGCCCCGGCCGCCTTGCGGCTGGGGGTTTTTGCCTGCCCGTTCCTTTCATCCAAAAAATGGATTCGGAATCTATTTATTAATTTATTCTTATATTATGTTTGGTGTTTCACCGTACAAAACGGATATCAATATCATACCCGCAACAAACTAAAGAGATCACCATATTTCTCACCTGCGGGGGCTACGCCAGCGGGGTCCGCCCCACCACCGGGCGGCCCAACGCATCGGCGATCCGTTGCCGGGCCTCTTCGGCCAACC
>SKYL01000258.1 GCA_007127935.1 Halorhodospira sp.
ACCGCTCCCCCATATCCCCCGGCTGCGTCCACCGATTCACCGCCTGCACCAACAACATCCGCTCCGCGTCACCCGCCACGGCAATCTCCTTGCCGACAATCTCCGCCAAACCCGCCCCAAAGAGAAACGCCCCCTGGGAGCCGTACCCCAACACCTCCAACCCCGCCGCCGACGCCGCGTCCGCCACCGCGGTGAAATCGACCCACGCGGTAATATCCTGAAGGCCCGGAAGAAAGAACGGATCATCATGGGCGCGGTGCCGATAGTGGCAGATCAACGTGCCACTCCGGCGCTGGTCCAGATAGTACTCCCGGCGCGGGTAGCCGTAGTCGATGAAGAACATCGCCCCCCGGGGCAACGCCTCGGCCAAACCGGCAAGGAAGGCCGGCAGGCGGGTGCAGACCTCCGAGGTGTACCCCTCCGGCAGGGGCGCCTCCAGGCGGGACTCGATGCGTGCCAACGCCGTCTCCAACTCCGCTTCGGCCGGCCCCTCGACCCAACCGAAACCACCATCCTCCATCGGGGCCACCCTGCGTTCGGCGACCCCCTCGTCCCGGCGCACGAAGCAGCGCACCGGAAGGGCGTCCAGAACCTCGTTGGCGATCCAGACCGCCGGCCGGTCGTCGTCCGGGAGTTGTTCCAGCCACTCCACCCGGTCCATGAGGTGCGGGACAGCACGGCGCAGGCGCTCCTCCTGCTCCCGGCGCAGCGGCGCGCTCACCTCCAGCATCCGCCACCGCTCCGGTAAAGCGCCCAGCCGCTCCATCTCCTCCAACGCGGCGGCGGCCAGACTGCCGGTGCCGGGGCCCAGCTCCACCACCACGCCACCACCCATGTGGCCCAACACCTCGGCGCACTGGCGGCCCAACGTGCGGCCAAAGAGCGGCGAAAACTCCGGCGCTGTGGAAAAATCGCCGCCGGGGCCGAAGCGGCGGGCCCCCGAGCGATAGTAGCCAAGCCCCGGCTCGTAGAGCGCCATCTCCATGTAGCGCTCGAAGGAGAGCGAACCGCCGGCCGCCTCTACCGCCTCACCGATCCGCGCCGCCAGCCGGCGGCTCACTTCCAGGGCGTCGGGATCGTCAGCGGAGGGGGATACACTTGAGGACCTTTTCATGGCCGTAACTTGTATGGCCCATGAAGCTTTCAAGTCAAGGCCCCTCGCCCTTGACCGGAACGGCGGCGCGCTATCCAATAGGCGCCATCATGTTCGATCTCGCGCTCATCGTCTTCGGCTACTTGGTCGGCTCCGTCTCGTCGGCGATCCTCGTCTGCCGTGCCTTCGGCCTGGAGGACCCCCGCACCGGCGGCTCCCACAACCCAGGCGCCACCAATGTGCTGCGTATCGGCGGCAAGCTGCCCGCCGCCGTCACGCTGGCCGGGGATTGGGCCAAGGGGACCGTACCGGTGCTCGTAGCACTGTGGCTCGGCGACAACACGGCGGTGGTGGCGGCCACCGGCCTGGCCGCCTTCTTCGGTCACCTCTATCCGGTCTTCTTCCGCTTCCAGGGCGGCAAGGGCGTGGCGACCGGCCTCGGCGTGCTGCTGGCTTGGTCACCCTCCGTGCTGGGGCTCGCCGCGCTGACCTGGATCGTGATCGCCGGGGCCTTCCGCTACTCCTCGTTGGCCGCCATGGTGGCCTTCGCCATGTCGCCGGCTTACGTCTTTTGGCTGCTTGGGGACCCGGTGATCACCGCGGCCACCGCTTTGATGGCGGCAGCAGTGATCTGGCGGCACCGGGCCAATATCGTCCGCTTGGCCACCGGAGATGAGGCGCGCATCGGCGACCCGATGCCATGATCTCCCCGTTCCGTGTCGCCCTGGCCAGCCGCGCGGTGCGCGACGGCGGCGTCGTGGCCTACCCGACCGAGGCGGTCTGGGGGTTGGGGTGCGACCCCACCGACCCGTACGCGGTGGTTCGTCTGCTGGCGCTCAAGGGGCGCAACCCAGACCAGGGGTTTATTGTTTTGGCCGCCGATGAGAGCGACTTAGCCGGGCTGCTGGGGCCGCTGCCGCCGGAGGCGGCGGAACGGATGCGGGCCACTTGGCCCGGCCCCGCCACCTGGATCGCCCCGGCCGCCCCCGGCGTCCCCGACTGGCTCACCGGCGGCCGCGACACCCTGGCGGTGCGCGTCACCGCCCACCCAACGGCGACGGCCCTTTGCCGGGCGGCCGGCGGCGCGCTGATCTCCACCAGCGCCAACCGCTCCGGCAGCCGGCCGGCCCGCAGCGCCACCGAAGTCCGGTGGCGTTTCGGAAACCGCATCGACGCGCTGCTTCCCGGCCCCCTCGGTGGGTTGGCGCGCCCTACCCCCATCCGCGACGCGATGACGGGGACGTATTTGAGGGTCTGACACCGAGGGACACTTTAGAGTAAACCGGCGTTGCAACGGCACCGTCATTGCGAGCGTAGCGAAGCAATGACGGTGACCGGGGCACGACGGTGCGGTTTTTTCGACGTCTTTCTTACGAGTGGAACCCAATGTCTTCTCTTGTGCTCGGCATCGAGACCTCCTGTGACGAGACGGCAGCAGCCCTATACGCCCCCGATGAGGGGCTGCTGGCCCACGCCGTCTTCAGTCAGGTGGCGGCCCACGCCCCCTTCGGCGGTGTGGTGCCGGAACTGGCGTCCCGTGACCATGTGCGCAAGCTGACGCCACTGGTGCGGCAGGTCCTGGCGGAGTCGGGCAAGACTGTCTCCGAGATCACCGGGGTCGGCTGGACCCGGGGACCGGGCCTGCCCGGGGCGTTGATGGTGGGGGCCGCCTTCGGCCGCACCTTGGCGTGGGCGCTGGACGTGCCCTCCATCGGGGTCCACCACATGGAGGCCCACCTGCTAGCGCCGATGCTGGAACCCGATCCGCCGGAGCCGCCCTTCGTCGCCTTGCTGGTCTCCGGCGGCCATACCCTGCTGGTGCAGGTGGCCGACTTCGGGCGCTACCGCGTCCTGGGGGAATCGGTGGACGACGCCGCCGGCGAGGCCTTTGACAAGACGGCCCGCCTGCTCGATCTGGACTACCCCGGAGGCCCCGCCGTGGCCCGGCTGGCGGCCCAAGGCCGCCCCGGCACCCTCCAGTTGCCGCGTCCCATGACCCGGCGGCCCGGCCTTGATTTCAGTTTCAGCGGCCTCAAGACCGCCGTCCTCCATGCAGTTCACGAAAGCGACGGCAGCCCTCAGGCACGAGCGGACATTGCCCACGAGTTCCAGGAGGCGGTGGTGGACACCCTGGTGATCAAGTGCCGCCGGGCGCTGGAAGAGACCGGCTGCCGGCGGTTGGTGGTGGCCGGCGGTGTCGGCGCCAACGCCCGGCTGCGGGAGCGTCTGGTGGAGGAGGCGGCGGCACGGGGCTTCACGGTGCACTACCCGCGGTTGGAGCTATGCACGGACAACGCGGCGATGGTGGCCTATACGGGCTATCGCCGGTTGGAGGCGGGGTGCCGGGACGGCGGCGACTTCACGGTCCGGCCGCGATGGCCGTTGAGCGAGTTGGAAAGTGTTGTCTCAACCACCGGCGGGGACTGCCGGGGCGGGG
>SKYL01000159.1 GCA_007127935.1 Halorhodospira sp.
AGTTACGTCCCGCTACGATGTTGCTGAGCATCTCCGTACGCCTGAAGAAATGGCGGCATATTTTGAAGCCTGCCTGGAAGAGGCAGAAGGTGACGCTGCTTTTATTGCAAAGGCCCTTGGTGATATTGCCCGTGCGAGAGGTATGTCGCAAGTGGCACGTGATGCAGGCGTGTCACGTGAAAGCCTATACAAGGCGCTTTCTGGTAAAAGGACTCCGGGGTTTGACACAATCCTTAAGGTCATGACGGCACTTGGTCTGAAGCTGCACGCGGAAGCTGTACATATTCCAAATCATGCCCAATCGGGTAAGGGCGGGTGTCTAACCCGCCCTCCCCACACCACCTAGCATGCGGGTCCGCACTAGACGGTCCAGTTGACTGGAATTTCCAGGGGACTTGCACCCAAAAGGAGAGGAAACGGGGAAGAGCCCCTGTGCCCCACGGCGGAGCGGGGCTCTTCCCTTATTGGGCCTTACCACTCACAGCGTTCCCCGCGCCGTCTCATCGCCACCATACCCGCAAAGCCCGTCAGGAGAAGCAGTATCGTGGCGGGCGTGGGAATGGGTACAGGACTGTCGTCGTTATCGTTCGTATCGAGCGTACTGGAGAACCCCATGCTGCCGAAATCGCTGCGGCCGGTGTCGTCGTCGAAGCCGAGGCAATCGTTCGAGATCGTGTTGGTGTCCATCGTAACCGCGGCATTGAGCGCGATTGCGCGGCCGCAGAGGATGCT
This sequence comes from Halorhodospira sp., assembly GCA_007127935.1. Classification (GTDB taxonomy): domain Bacteria; phylum Pseudomonadota; class Gammaproteobacteria; order Nitrococcales; family Halorhodospiraceae; genus SKYL01. The sequence goes on from SKYL01000159.1 coordinate 733, forward strand.
CGCCGTCGTGTTGAGCGTGATCGATTGATCGGCAATGATGTTCCCGGCGAAGGTTGTGCCGGTACCGAGCGTGGCGGAGCTGCCGACAGTGAAGAACACCCCGCTGTTGTCGCCACCGTTGATGACGTCGATGCTGGAACCGCTTCCGGTGGTCAGTGCGTTCGCGATCTGGAAGACGAAGAGCCCATCCGAATCACCTTCGGAATCCAGGGTCAGCGTCCCGTCCAGGAGGGCAGTGGTGTCCGAAAGGGAGTACACCCCGGGCGTCAATGTCCGGTTGCCCAAATTCTGCCCCGTCAGATCGGTCGTGAATGGCAGCGTGTTGAGGGTCGTGAAGGCGTTCAGTGCGTCCGCCTGACCCTGTTGGGCGACCGAATCCGTCACATGTTCCGTGCCGGTGAGCGTGATACTCTCGCTGCCGGTCAGCGAGGTTCCCGGATAGAGCCCCAAATCGCCCCAGATCGTGGTTGGCCCGGTATTGGTGACCGTCGAAGCGCCGAGTACGGCAAAGCGTTCCGCATCACCGAGAATCGGCGTCGCGAGCGCCGGGCCGGCCATCAATAAGAGCGGGGCGAGCGGCGCGAGGGACGCCAGACGGCCACCTCGCCTAAAGAAGTTCTGTCTTGTTTTCATTAAGTCGCTCTCCTGTGTTCCAGTTGGCAGTACCGCGCACGGAGCCTTGGTCATTTCTGCCGGCGGCAACCGGCGCGCTATAGAAGTGAGGTTGCTCGTGTAGCGCGGATTTCCAGAACCCTGTCCTTCCTACACGCAGATCTAACACGCATGCGCCATGCCATGACAGGAAAGCTTTGTATAAACAGTACGATGCGGCCAGGCTCTCGGCTGTGGAAGGTGGATCTGTAAGGTTTTTCGACATGGCCATGAACTTCCCACGGTGATGCGGACACTTCCGGGCCACGCATGGAGATTTCTTCGCTGCGCTCGCAATGACGGAGGGGAGATCGCGACGACGGGGGGATCGCGATGACGGATTTGAGCATTTTTCTAGCGTGATCCACGGCAACGGTCATACTTGCGTCATGGTCCCCTCCTGTTATTCGTTGCTGAAGTCACCACCTCCAACGTGGCACTCAGATGCCGGACAACATGAAATGGACGATACGTAAGGCCCAGGTCGAAGACGCGCCGAAGCTCGCCGAGTTGATGAACATCGCCGGGGAGGGGATTCCCGCCCACCTCTGGGAGCGTATGGTCGGCCCGGGCGAGGATGCGGTGGCGTTCGGCGCTCGCCGAGTGGCCCGGACCGAAGGCGGGTTCAGTTATACGAGTGCCTATGTCGCCGCGTGCGACGCGGCCATCGCCGGCATGCTGCTCGGCTATCGGCTGCCCGATCCCTATGAAGGCGGACCGTTGGACGAGGTTCCGTCCGTGGTTCGGCCGCTCGTGGAGCTGGAAGCGCTGGTTCCGGGCTCATGGTACGTAAACGCCGTGGCCACGGACGCGGTGTATCGCGGACAAGGCGTGGGGCGCCAACTCATGGAACAGGCGGGGCAGCTGGCCCAAGCGTCCAAGGCGGAGGCACTGAGTTTGATCGTCGCCGAAGAGAACGCTCGGGCGCGACGGCTATACGAGAAGCTGGGTTACCAGGTCATCGCGCAACGGCCGATCATTCCGTTCCCCGGCTTTCCCCACTCGGGGGATTGGGTTCTGATGACGAAAGACACGGGGTCTACCGCCTAGGGCAACGCTGAACCCATCCCTCCCCGCCATAGCCAGCGGCTTGCGCCGGCGGGGGCTGCTACTTTTTTAGGGGTAGTGAACGTCGGTTGGGGGCTGCGCGATGGCGGGGGGCCGGTACGGACGGCGAATCGATGGCGGGGCGGGCCGTCTTGCGCCATGGGCGGTGTGGCTCCTCGCTTGGGCGCTGTTCTTGCCGGGCACGGCGGCGGTGCCGGGCGCGGCGGCGGCGAGCGCCACTACGGTCAGCAGCGTCGAGGCGCTGCGCCAGGCGGTGGAGGCCGCGGAGCCGGGGGATACCATCGGGATTCTGCCGGGGGACTACTTTGTGCCCCGCCTCCATCTGGCGGCCTCGGGAACACCCGATGCGCCGATCACGCTGCAGGCCGCGGTGCCGGGGACAGCCACCCTCTGGGCCGGGGAGAGTACGCTGCTGCGCATCTCCGGCGCGCACTGGCGGATTCGCGATCTCGATTTCCAGGGCCACGGCGGCGCGGAGCACGCGCTGGATGTGCGCGGCGCGGCCCACGGGCTGCGGGTGGAAGGCAACCGCTTCCGGAACTTCCACACCGCCCTGCGCGCGCAGCGGGGGGATCAGCGGGCCGAGTTCGCCGATGGCGTGCGGATCGTCGGTAATGTCTTTTCCAACGATGCGCCACGGCGCTCTTCACGGCCCATCGCCGCCATTGCGGTGACCGGCGGGCAGGACTGGCTGATCGCCGAGAATTTCATCGCCGATATCGCGGTGGCGCCCGGTGCCGGCGGGAGCCACTCCATGGCCGCCTACGTGAAGGGCGGCGCCGCCGGCCCGGTCGTCGACCGCAACGTCGTGGTCTGCGAGTGGCGGCATACGGGCGGGGCGCGGGCGGGGCTCTCTCTGGGCGGCGGCGGGACGTCCCGCCCCGCCTTCGACCGGCGCGGGCAGCGGGACTGCCTCGACGACTGCCCGGAGACGCTGGGCGGGCGCCTCACCAATAACATCGTCTACAACTGCCCGCACGAACCCGGCATCTATCTCCATCGGGCCGCCGATTCGGTGGTGGCCCACAACACCATCTTCAACGCCTTCGGCATCCAGGCGCGTTACCCGCAAACC
>SKYL01000020.1 GCA_007127935.1 Halorhodospira sp.
ACCTGGACCACCTGCCCCTGTCCCACGATCTGGCCACCATCCGTTGCGACGTGCCCTTGGAGTCCCGCCCGGAGGACCTGCGCCGGGGCGCCCCGGACCGGGAGCGGCTGGAGGACCTCTACCGGCGTTATGACCTGAGGCGCTTCCTCCGGGAGTTGCGCGATGAAGCGCCGGAGGCAACCACGGGGGGTGGCTCTAATCCGGGGCGGGGGAAAAAGGGCGCGGAGGGCGACTACCAGCCGGTGGTCACCGAGGAGGCATTGGCGGAGTGGCGACAACGTCTGGAAGCGGCCGCACTCTTTTCCGTGGACCTGGAGACCGACAGCCTCGACTACATGGAGGCCCGCATCGTCGGCGTCGCCCTGGCGGTGGAACCGGGGGCCGGCGCCTATATCCCGGTGGGGCACAACGGGCCGGACGCCCCCGACCAACTCCCGCTCGAGCGGGTGCTGGATACCTTGCGCCCGGTGCTGGAAGACCCCGAACGGCCGAAGGTGGGCCAGAACCTGAAGTACGACATGAGCGTCTTCGCCACCCACCAAGTGGCGCTGTGCGGGATTCGTTACGACACCATGTTGGAGTCGTACGTCTTGAACTCCACCGCCACCCGTCACGATATGGACTCGCTGGCCGATCAGTACCTGGGCGTGGAGACCATCCGTTATGAAGACGTCTGCGGGAAGGGCGCACGCCAGATCTCCTTTGCCCAGGTGGACCTGGAGACGGCGGTCCGCTACGCCGCCGAGGACGCCGACATAACCCTCCGGCTGCACCGGGAACTCTACCCGCGCTTGGAGCGGGAACCGCCGCTGCACCGGGTCTTCACCGAGTTGGAGATGCCGTTGATCCCGGTCCTGTCGCGGATGGAACGCCACGGGGTGCGCGTCGATACCAGTCTGCTGGCGGAGCAGAGCAAGGAGTTGGCCCGGCGTATGGAAGAGGTGGAGGCCGAGGCCCACCGGGAGGCCGGTGGGCCGTTCAACCTCGGGTCGCCGAAACAGATCCAGGAGATCCTCTTCGACCGCATGGGGCTGCCGGTGGTGCAGAAGACTCCCAAGGGCCAGCCATCCACCGCGGAATCGGTGCTGGAGGAGTTGGCCGTCCAGGGCCACGCGTTGCCGGCGCTGATCCTTCAGCACCGCACCTTGTCGAAACTGCGGAGCACCTACACCGACAAGCTGCCGCGCCTGGTCCGCCCGGACACCGGCCGGGTCCACACCTCCTACCACCAAGCGGTGACCGCCACCGGACGGCTCTCGTCATCGGACCCCAATCTGCAGAACATCCCGGTGCGTACCGCCGAGGGCCGGCGCATCCGCCGCGCCTTCGTCGCCGAGCCGGGCTGCCGGCTGCTCAGTGCCGACTACTCCCAGGTGGAACTGCGCATCATGGCGCACCTGTCGGGCGACGAAGGGCTCCTCGCCGCCTTTGCCGAGGAGCGGGACATCCACCGCGCCACCGCGGCGGAGGTGTTCGGCGTCCCGGAGAACGAGTTGACCGACGAGCAGCGGCGTGCCGCCAAGGCGATCAACTTCGGACTCATCTACGGCATGTCCGCCTTCGGTCTCGCCCGTCAGTTGGGCGTGCCGAGGGAGAGCGCCCAGCTCTATATCGACCGCTACTTCGAGAGGTACCCCGGCGTAAGGAAGTACATGGACAAGACGCGGGAAGAGGCCCGGGAGCGGGGCTATGTGGAGACCGTCCACGGGCGCCGCCTCTACGTGCCCGAGATCCAGAGCCGCAACCGCCAGCGCCGGGAATACGCCGAGCGCACCGCCATCAACGCGCCGATGCAGGGGACCGCGGCCGATCTGATCAAGCGGGCGATGATCGACATCGACGCGTGGCTGTGTGAAGAGCATTCCGATACGCGGATGGTGATGCAGGTCCACGACGAACTGGTGCTGGAGGTGCCGGAGGGTGTAGTGGATGCAGTCGCCGACGGTGTCCGTACCCGGATGGCCGCCGCGGGATCTCTGGCGGTGCCGCTGGTGGTGGATGTGGGCGTCGGCGCCCACTGGGATGAGGCCCATTAAAGAGAGCATCAAAAAAATGCCCCGGGTCCAGGGGGGATAGGACCCGGGGCGAAATCCCGGTCTTGGGGCTGACCGGGTTCTGCCCGCTGTGGCAGAAGAGGAGGGAAGTACACCATGCCATCCATCGGCTTGTGAAAAGTGAGACCGCTCGCTCCACTATAAAGTTCCGTCCGTGGCGTCCGGAGATTCCGCGGTCTCGGTGAGCAGCCCCAGCCACCGGTCCAGGACGGTCCGCAATTCCTCCACCCCCTCCCCGGTCACTGCCGAGAAGAGCTGTAAGGTCAATGACGGCGGCATATCCGGCAGCTTACCGAGGGTGGTGGCGACATCGTTCAGCCGCCGCCGGGCGGCCCCCCGCTTCAGCTTGTCCGCCTTGGTCAAAACGCCGTGAACGGTAAGACCGGCGTGGGCGCACCACTCCAGCATGCGAAGGTCCAACTCCGCCGGGGCGTGGCGGACGTCCATGATGAGCACCACCCCGGCCAGTGACCGGCGTGTGCTCAGATACTCCGGCAGCACCTGTTGCCAGCGCCGCCGCATCGCCTCGGGCACCTTGGCGTACCCGAACCCCGGCAGATCCACCAGGCGCGCCTCGTCGGTGACCCGAAAGAGGTTGATCATCTGGGTACGGCCCGGCGTCCCACTGGTGCGAGCGAGCTTTTTGTTGTCGGTGAGGGTGTTCAAGACGCTCGATTTGCCCACGTTGGACCGGCCGGCAAAGGCGGCCTCTGCACCGGTGTCCGGGGGCAGTTCGGCGAGGCCGGGCGCGCTGAGCACAAACTGCGCCCCGCGATAGAGGGCTTCATTCTTCACGCGGTCTTCCTGTCGTTGATCGCCGCCGCGGCCAGCCGGGCCACAACGATCACGGCCAGCGCGGTGGCGTAGAGATAGAACATGCGGTAGTCGGCCCGGACCTGCAGCGCTTGATGGAGCAGCGCCGTGCCGGCCGCTGGGTAAGCAAGCTTATGGAGACGGGACCAAGCAATGGGTCCAAGCCGCCGCATCCAGCCGTCGGTCGAGGTGGCGGCCAGGGGCATCAGCATAAGCAACGCGGCGAGCCCTGCCCACAAGTACGGTCGCCCCGCCAACTCCTGCCAAGCGAAGCGCCACGCAAAAAACTGATCCAAGCCGATCCAAACGGCGACGTGGGCCACCGCCCACCCAAAAGCGAGCACCCCCAGCCACCGCCGCGGCGCGGCGATGCACCACCGTCCGCTCCAGCGTGCCACCGGACCGAGCCCCAGCGTCACGAGCAACAGAACAAACGCCGTGTTGCCGCTGAAGTGGAGAAGATACTCCACCGGATCGGCCCCGGTCCGCCCCGTGAGGAGCGCCCACAATAGCCAGATTGCCGGCGCCAACGCACCGGTGGCAGCCGCCCACTTATACAGACGCATGGCGCCTCCCGCCTCCACTCAATAACAATCATGTTGCAAGGGCGGTGCAGGGGGGTGGGTGGACCTTCGGGGGCGTCGGCGGCATGGATG
>SKYL01000003.1 GCA_007127935.1 Halorhodospira sp.
GACTCCAGCAGCGGCGCCAACGCCTCCCAAACGATCTCCAGCATCAGCGGCTGCGCCTCCGCCGTCGGGTGTATGCGGTCCTCCTGAACCATCCCCGGCCGATCCCAGATCCCGTCGAGGAGAAAAGGAACCAATGCGGTGTCATAATCGCGGGCGATCTCGGGATAGACCGCCTCGAACTGCTCCAGATAGGCGGGGCCGTAGTTGGGCGGCAGGCGGATGCCCACCAGGAGGACGGCGGCGCCGGCCTCCTGGGCCCGCTCCACCATGGCGGTGAGGTTACGGTGCATGGCATCCACCGGCAGGCCGCGCAGGCCGTCGTTGCCGCCCAACTGGATCACCGCCACTTCGGGGCGGTGCCGCTCCAGGGCGTCGGGGAAGCGGCGCACGGCGCCGGCGGTGGTCTCGCCGCTGCGGCTGGCGTTGACCACCCGGTGGGGGAGGGCGGCCTCTTCCAGCCGCCGCTCCAGCAGCGCCGGCCAAGCGCTGTCGCGGCCGAAGCCGTAGCCGGTGGAGAGGCTGTCGCCGAAGATCAGGATCACTGGCGCCCCGCCGTCGGCCGCGGCGGTGGCCGGCGGGGCGGATGACAGCGACACGGCCGGAATGAGGGCCATAATGGCGGCGACCAACAGCCACAGTGCAAACCGGCGCGGCAGAGGGGTGACGGACATGACGATGGACTCCACGGCGTTGACAGGCCCCGCCGGCGGGCCGCCCGACGGCGCGGTGCTGGCGGCCCGCGGTCTGGCGATGCAGTTTGCCGGTCCCGACGGCGAAGTCCGGCTCTTCGAAGACTTGGATCTTACCATCGCCGCCGGCGAGACCGTGGCCATCCTCGGCGCCTCCGGCTCCGGGAAATCGACCCTCCTGGGGTTGCTGGCCGGTCTGGAGCGGCCCACCGGCGGGCGGGTCTGGCTCGACGGCACCGAGATCACGACGCTGGACGAGGACAGCCGCGCCGCCGTCCGCTCCGGGCGACTCGGCTTCGTCTTCCAGGCCTTCCACCTGCTCACCGGGCTGACTGCGCTGGAGAACGTCGCCCTGCCTCTGGAGTTGGCCGGACGGCGCGGCGAGGCCGCCGCCGCCCGCGCCCTGGAGCGGGTCGGCCTCGGCCACCGCATGCACCACGTCCCGGAGCGCCTCTCCGGCGGCGAGCAGCAGCGGGTCGCCCTGGCCCGCGCCTTCGTCACCGAGCCGGTGCTGCTGATGGCCGACGAGCCCACCGGCAACCTCGACGACGCCACCGGCGGGCGTATCGCCGAACTGCTGCTCGATCTCAATCGCGAGCACCACACCACCCTGGTGGCGGTGACCCACGACCCGGCCCTGGCCCGCCGGTGTGACACGGTGTATCGGCTCTATGACGGACGCCTGAGCCGGGAGGAGAAGTAGTTTGAAACTGGCTTTAAAGCTCCTCCGTTACGATCTGCGTTCCGGCCGCCTCGGCCTGCTGGCGGCGGCCCTGGTGGTGGCCGTGGCGGCGGTCACCGCCGTCGGCTGGCTGGCCGAGCGCGTCGCCACCGCCACTAGCGACCGCGCCGCCGACATCATCGCCGCCGACCGCCTCGTCCGCACCGAGCAGCCGGTTCCCGAGGCGTGGGTGGCGGAGGCGGAGGCCCACGGCCTCGCCACCGCCCGGGTGGTGGAGTTCCCCAGCGTCGCCGTGGCCGGTCAGCGGACCCGGCTGGTCTCGTTCAAGGCGGTGGAGGACGGCTACCCGCTGCGCGGTGAACTGCGCACCGCCTCCGCCCCCGGCGCCCCCGCCCAAGCCGCCGCCGGGCGGCCGGCGCCCGGCACCGCGTGGGTGGAGCCGGGCCTGCTGACCCTCCTCGACCTGGAAGTGGGCGGCACGCTGACCCTGGGCCGCCAAGCATTGACCGTGGAGCGGGTCGTGGTCTCCGAGCCCGACCGCGCGGCCATCTTCACCTCCCTCGCTCCCCGCGTCCTGGTGGCGTGGGAGGACGTGGAGGGGAGCGGCCTGGTGCGCCCCGGCTCCCGGGTCGGCTACTCGTTGCTGCTGGCCGGTCCGGCGCGCGGGCTGGACGGCTTTCAAGCGTGGCTGGAGGACGCCCCCGGCCCCGACTTCACCGTCACCACCGGCGAGGACGCCCAGCCGGTGGTGCAGGAGGCGGTGCGCCAGGCGGAGCGGTTCCTCGGCTTGGCGGCGTTGATCACCGTCGTGGTGGCCGCCGCCGCCATCCTGCTCACGGCGCGCCACTACGCCGCCGCCCAGTTGGACCGGATCGCCGTCCTGCGGGTGCTGGGGGCGAGCCAGGGGCGCATCCTGCGCTTGCAGGCCGCGATCCTGGTGGCGGTGGCGGTGGCCGCCGGCCTGGTGGGGGCGGCGGCGGGGTTCGCCGTCCACTGGGCGATGCTGGCGGCGGTGCGCGACCTCCTGCCCCCGGAGATGGCCGCCCCGACCCCGTGGCCGGGCCTCTCCGGTCTGCTCCTGGCGGTAACCGCGGCGGCCGGCTTCGCCCTGCCCACCGCCGCCCGCCTGCGCCACGTCCCGCCCATGCGGGTCTTGCGCCGCACCGCCGGCGGCAACGTGCTGCGCGGCGCCGGGCCGTTGGCCGTCGCCGGTGCGGTGATCGCCGGCCTGATGGCGGTGCAGGCCGGCGACGCGCTGCTGGCCGCGGTGGTGATCGGGGCCGTGGTCTTCACCGTGGCCACCCTGGCCGCGGCGGCGGCGGCGGTCGTCGTGATGGCCCGGTGGCTGCGGCGCCGCAGCGGCGTCCACCGGCTGTGGCTCACCGGCGTCACCCGCCGCCCCGCCGCCACCGTGGTCCAGGCCACGGCGGTGGGTCTCGGCCTGATGGCCTTGCTGCTGCTCTCGGCGGTGCGCGAGGATCTGCTGAACACATGGCAGAGCGCCATCCCCGACGACGCCCCCGACACCTTCCTGATCAACGTCCAGGAAGACGAGGTGGCGCCGCTGCGCGAACTGCTGGAGCGGGAGGCGGGCGCCGCCCCCGACGTCTACCCGCTGGTCCAGGGCCAGTTGACGGAGATCGGCGGCGTGCCGGTCGACCCCCGGCGCTACGATTCACTGCGCACCCAGCGGCTGGTGGCCCGCGATTTCAACCTGACCTGGGCCGCCGAGCCCCCCGGGGACAACCGGGTGGTGGCGGGGCGCTGGTGGAACAGCGAACCGGGGGCCGAGTGGTCGGTGGAGCGGGAGATCGCCGAGCGCATCGGCATCGAACTGGGCGACGAGTTGGTCTTCATCATCGACGGCGAGCCGGTGCGCGGCACGGTGACCAGCTTGCGGGAGGTCCGCTGGGACAGCTTCAACCCCAACTTCTTCGTCATCGCCGCGCCGGGGCTCATCGACGACGCCTTCCCCGAGTACGTCACCAGCTTCCGCTCCGGCGGTGACGGCGACCGCCTCCTGCCGCTGCTGGTGGAGCGTTTCCCGGGGGTGACGCCGGTGGACGTGGGCATGCTCCTCGACACCGTCCGCCGCATCGTCGCCCAAGGCGCGCGGGTGGTCGAGCTGATGGCCGGGCTGA
>SKYL01000349.1 GCA_007127935.1 Halorhodospira sp.
AGCCGGTGGTTCAGGGTGTCGGTGAAGTGTTGGAACCACCGGTCCTCCGCCTCGTCGAGGAACACAGGCGGGCCGTCCGGCTCCCGGCTGTCGGCGATGAGGATCGCGTTGTCTTGATCGGTGCGGATCAGCGACTCCCGCCGCGCCAGGGAGCCCATCAGTACCAAGGCGTAGTCGCGGGGCGGCGTGCCGTGGCCTTCGGCCTCCAGTGCCCGCAGCACCAATTCGACGCACCGATGTTGGAGCTTGAAGTGGTACTCGCTCAACAGGTAGGCGGCGCGGCTCGCCTCGCGGTTGTTCTCCCACGCTTCCCGGGCCACCGCGCCCACCTCGCCGGCGATCAGGCGCAACTCCTCGAAGCTGTCGGCCCGGCCGATGCGCTCCCGCAGTACCGTCTGTTGGGCCAGCACGGCGTTGAGGATGTTGGTCTGCGAGAGCATCCCCACCGGGCGGGTGCCGTCCATGACCACCAGATACTTCACGCCGTGGCGGACCTGGAGTTCCTCGGCCTCCCAAAGCTTCGCCTCCGGGGCGATGGTGATCACGGGCTCGGCGGCCTCCACCAGCGATTCGTGCCGGTCGTGACCGTCCACCAGCACCGCCCGGGCGAGGCTGTTGACGGTGGCCAAGCCGATGATGCCGTCGGCGTCGTCCAACACACCCAGGCTGCCGATGCCGCGCTCCTGCATCAGGCGGAACGCGTCGGCCAAAGTACAGATGGCCGTGCAGTAGGTCAGCGGCGTGTTCATGACGCTGCTCACCGGCAGTGCCAGGACACCGGAGACGGAGGTGCGCGAGTGGGTGCCGGCGCGGATCCGCTCGGCGATGACGTGGCTGAGGGTATCGGCCAGGGCGGGATAGCTGTGCTCCAGCTCCCGGACCTCGTCGAAGGGGACTTCGATGATGGTCGTCGGCCGCAGGGCGGTGGCGGTCAGCGAGTACGGCTCGTCGTCGAAGTAGCTGGATAGGCCCAGCAGGGTGACCGCATCGCGGGTCGCCACCTCGCCGGTGGGCCAGGAGAGGGTGACCCGGCCGTCGTAAATGATGTAGAGGAGATTGTTGTCGGGGTCGCCGTGGCGGAAGATCACCTCGCCGGCGGCCAGCCGCCGGGTGCGGCCGTGGGCCACCAAGGCCTCCAGGACCTGGTTGTCCAGTTGACTGAAGACCTCGGTGGCGGCGAGGCGCCCGATATCCGGGGCGTCCGGGGTCTCCACCGCCGGGGTGGCCATTGGGGTGGTGGTCTGGTTCATGCGTTGTTCCCTTCCCGTGCGCAGCCGTGGGGCGCCGCCGGCGCCCATATTCCATGCCCTGAGTGCATGATGCCCATCGCCACGGGGTGGGGCAATGGCGTTACGTGTGGAAACGCCCGTCTGTTACCGAACGTAACAGGTAACACAGTGATAGACGGCGTCAACACGTAACCCGCTGTCCCGGCAGAGTGTCGGCGTCCGGCACGGATTTCGCATAGATATTGCCGCGTGGTCCATTGTGGACCACAAACGTTCTCTCAAATAAACACAAAGTGTGAGGGGGAGAGTCTCATGACACCCATGGCCATATGGCTACTGATCTTCGTAGGACTCTATTGGTCCTACTGTATCTTCTGGGGCATCAAGGGTGCCCTTTGGTCGCGGACCGCCAGTGACTACTTCGTCGCCGGCCGTTCCGTGAGCATGTGGGTCTTCATCCTGGCGGCGACGGCCACGTCGTTCTCCGGATGGACCTTCGTCGGCCACCCCGGCCTGATCTATGTGGACGGCCTGCAGTACGCATACGCGTCGTTCTACACCATCACCATTCCGTTCACCGGTATGGTGTTCCTCAAGCGCCAGTGGATGATCGGTAAGCGGTGGGGTTACATCACCCCCGGCGAGATGTTCGCCGCCTACTTCCGCACCGACTCGATCCGGATGCTGATCCTGGTCGTGGCGCTGATCTTCTCCATCCCGTACCTGGGCATCCAGTTGCGTGCCTCGGGCTTCCTGTTCAACGTGCTGACCGACGGCGCGCTGGGCATCGAGGTCGGCATGTGGCTGCTCTCGGCGGTGGTGCTCTTCTACGTGGCGTCCGGCGGTCTGCGCGCGGTGGCCTACGTGGATGCGGTGCAGTGCGTCCTGCTGATGTTCGGTATCTTCGCCATCGGCGTGATCGCCATCTACTACGTGGGCAGCTGGAGCGACTTCACCCGCGGCATCGGCGCCTTGGCGGAGTGGGATCTGATCCGGGAGGGTGGTCGTGTCACCCCGGCCGGCAACAGCGTCTACGTGGCGGTGCCCGGCGTGATCCAGTGGGTCGGCGGCGCCGGCGACGCCCAGGGCGGTGTCTGGACCGGCATCATGAACCTGACCTACATGTGGGCGCTGATGGGCATCATGGCCTCGCCGTCGTTCACCATGTGGGCGTTCTCCAACAAGAACCCGAAGCCGTTCGCGCCGCAGCAGGCGTGGATGTCTCCGCTGGGTGTCGGTGGCCTGCTCTTCATCTTTACCGCCATCCAGGCGATGGCCGGCCACTCGTTGGGCGCCAACGTCACTCTGGTGAAGGACATCTACAACCCGCAGTATGAAGAGGAGCTCGGCCAGTACCGCGATCTCTTCACCGAGCCGAGTGATGTGATCATGCAGCGTGGTCTGATCGCCACCGCCAATCCGGACTGGAGCCGGGCGGAGGTGGATGCGGCCATCGAGGACGGTCTGCGCATCCTGCGCCGGGGCGGCGACCCCGCGGACGCCGGCTGGATCGATCTGGTCCGCCAGGGCGGTGGTTCCAACGCGTTGGTGCCGCAGCTCCTTTCCGTGCTGGAGGCGACCGCTCCGTGGCTGGCGGCGTTGTTGGCGGTCTGTGCGCTGGCGGCGATGCAGTCCACCGGTGCGGCGTACATGTCCACGACCAGTGGCATGTTCACCCGTGACCTGCTGCGCCGCTACATCATGCCCAATGTCAGTCACAACGTGCAGAAGCAGGTCGGCCGGCTCTTGGTTACGGCCTTGGTGTTGGCGGCACTGATGGTGGCCACCTTTACCACCGATGCGTTGGTGCTGCTGGGCGGTCTTGCGGTCTCGGCGGGTACCCAGATGTGGGTGGCGCTGGCGGCCATCTGCTTCTTCCCGTGGCTGACCAGGCAGGGTGTCGTATGGGGCTTGGCCCTCGGCCTCATCGCCGTGATGATGACCGACAACGCCGGCATCAGCTTCATGGCGATGCTGGGTGTCGATGTGCCGTGGGGCCGCTGGCCGTTGACGATCCACGCCGCCGGTTGGGGCATCCTCTTCAACCTGCCCGTGGCGGTCATCATCTCCGCCTTGACCCAGGACAAGGAGGAGTATGAGCACCGCATGACCTACCACAACTTCCTGAAGGAGCATGCGGGTCTGCCCGAGGAGAAGCGCCACCTGATCCCGATCGCCTGGATCGTGGTCATCGGCTGGTTCTTCTTCGCCGTGGGTCCGGGCATCGTCATCGGCAACTGGCTGTTCGGCGATCCCAACAACCCGGCCACCT
>SKYL01000233.1 GCA_007127935.1 Halorhodospira sp.
AGCTGTCGTCCAGGATCCGTTGGCCGCCGACTCCGATTCGCGCCTGTAGCCGTCCGGGGACACTGGTGGCCGCCGCCACGGCGGCCGTTACGGTGGGCGCATCGGCGCCCAGAACCCGGGCGCAGGCCGCCGCCGCCGCGACATTGGCGGCGTTGTGGCGGCCCGGCAGTGGGGAGGGGGCCGCGATCCACGTCCCATCCCAACGCAACTCCAGATCCGGACCGCTGCCGCGGAAGGCCAAGTCCGCATCCTCCGCCGCACCGAAGGTCACCACCCGGCGATCACCGGCCATTTGTCGCCATAACGGGGCGTACGGGTCGTCGGCGTTGACCACCGCCACGCCGTCCTCGGGCAACGCCTCGAACAACTCGCCCTTGGCCCGGGCAACGCCGTCCAGACTGCCGAAGCCCTCCAGGTGGGCCGGCGCCGCCTGGGTAACCACACCCACATCGGGCACCGCCCAACGGGCCAACCGATAGATCTCCCCGGCGTGGTTGGCCCCCATTTCGATCACCGCGTAGCGGTGGCCGGCGTCGAGCCGGCAGAGGGTCAAGGGGACCCCCAACTCATTGTTCAGATTCCCCTCGGTGGCCAAGGTGGACCCCAGCGGGCGCAACATCGCCGCCAGCAACTCCTTGACCGTGGTCTTCCCGTTGCTGCCGGTGACCGCCGCCACCCTGGCGCCCACCGCCCGCCGGCAGAAGATGCCCAGTGCCGCCAGCGCGGTGCGGACGTCGTCCACCACCACCGTCGGCAGCCCTTTCACGGGGCGCACCGCCAGCGCGGCCGTAGCGCCGCGCCGCGCGGCATCTTCACCGAAGTCGGCACCGTCGGCGCGCTCACCCGGCAGCGCAACGAAGAGGTCGCCGGGGACGGCCTTGCGGCTGTCCAGCACCGCCCCGGTCACCCGCACGGCGGCGGCGCCCTCGGGGGCCTGCCCGGACGTGACCGCGGCGACCATTTCCAGGCTCAACGGCTCCATGGCCCCTCCGGTGCGGCGGCGTCGAGGATCGCCATCACGGTCTCCCGATCGGAAAAGGGCCGGCGTACACCGGCGGTTTCTTGCTCGGACTCATGCCCCTTCCCGGCCACCAGGACCACATCACCGGGACCCGCCCGCTCCACCGCCCACGCGATGGCCTCGGCCCGGTCCCTCACGATCCGCGGCGCCCTCGCCGCTCCCATGCCCGCCGCGATCTCGGCCACGATGGCGTCTCCGTCTTCACTTCGCGGGTTATCGTCGGTCAGCACCACGGCATCGGCCCGCTCCGCGGCCACGCGCCCCATCAGGGGCCGCTTGCCGCGGTCGCGGTCGCCGCCGCAACCGAAGACCGCGGTGAGGCACCCCCGGCAGTGGCCGCGCAGCGCCTCCAGGACGTGGCGCAGCGCCTCCGGGGTATGGGCGTAATCGACCACCACCAACGGCCGTCCGGGGGCGGTGAACCGCTCCATCCGGCCGGGGACCGGAGTCAACGCGGCGAGACGATCCACCACCGCCTCCCCCGGATACCCCAAGGCGATGGCCGCGCCGGCGGCGGCCAGGGCGTTGGCGGCGTTGAAGCGCCCCATGAGAGCGAGGCGAACCGGTTGAACCGCGCCGCCGCGCCACGCCACCTCCATCTCCAGCCCTTCGGCCGTCGGCCGCAGCGCCGTTGCTCGCAGATCGGCCTCCTTCCCGTCGGCGCTGTAGGTCAGCACGTCTCCCCGGGTTGCCCAGCGGCGGCCCCACGGGTCGTCCAGGTTCAGAACCGGCACACCGGGGGCGCCATCCGCGAAGAGGCGCGCCTTCGCGGCCGCGTAGTGCTCCACCGTGCCGTGATAATCCAGATGGTCGCGGCCGATATGCGTCAGGACCGCCACGTCCACCTCGGTGCCCGCCAAGCGGTGTTGGTCCAACGCGTGGGACGACGCCTCCAGGGCAACGGTGCGGTGCCCGGCATCCCGGCACTGCGCCAACGCGTACTGGAGGGCGGCGGCATCCGGGGTCGTCATGGCGGTGGGCACCAGCGCCCCCGGCGCCCCGTAGCCCAACGTCCCGATGACGGCCGGTGGCGGCGCTCCCGGCTCCAGGGCGGAGAGCAGGCCGGCGACGTAGTGGGTCACGGAGGTCTTCCCGTCGGTCCCGGTCACCGCCACGACCTTCAGGGCGCGGGACGGGTCGCCCCAGAACCGGGCCGCCAATGCCCCCAGGTAGCGGCTCAGTTCCTTCATCGGAATCATCGGAATGCCGGCGCGGCGGGCGGCGGCCTCGGCATACTCCGCCGGCGCACCGGGCGCGGGCTCCCAAACCACGGCGGCGGCGCCCCGGACCAGGACCTCGTCCATATACGCCAAGCCGTGGGTCGTGCCGCCGGCCAGCGCCGCGAAGAGATCCCCCGGGCGCACACGGCGGCTGTCGGCCGCCACCCCGTGGACCACCGCCCGGGGGGCGTCCGCCAGGGCCTGGGTCCCCGGCGTCCCCGGCGCCCCCGTCATCCAAGGCTCCAGGAGCCAGTCCAGGCGGACCCCTTCCGCGGCGGCCACGGCGGCGGCACTCATCACTCCCGCCCCCCGGCCAACACCGGCCGGTTTGGTTCAGGGAGATCGTCCGGCGGCACGTTCAACAGCCGCAAGGCCCCGGCCATGACCCGGGAGAAAACCGGGGCGGCCACTTGGCCGCCGTAGTATGCCTCTCCGCTCGGCCGGTCGATCACCACCGCCAGCGCCAGCCGAGGATTCGAGGCCGGCGCAAATCCCACGAACATCGCCACGTACTCGTCTTCGATATAACCACCGGGTCCGGATTTGCGCACTGTACCGGTCTTGCCCGCGACCCGGTAGCCCGGAACAGCCGCATTCATGCCGGTACCGGCCGGCTCCACCACTCGCTCCATCATGCGTGCGAGTTCCGCGGCAACCCCGGCTTCGAGGATTCGATACTCGTTGGCCGGATCGTCCCGCCGCAGCATAGAGATGTCCCGCATCAGGCCGCCAGAGGCGATGGCGGCGTATGCCCGCGCCAGTTGCAGCGGGGTGGTGGAGAGGCCGTATCCGTAGGCCAGGGTGGCCCGTTCCACCTCTCCCCGGGGCGGCGCGGGACTGAGCACACCGCTGGCCTCTCCCGGCAAACCGCTGCCGGTAACCGCGCCGAAACCGAAGTCCATGAAGGTATCCCAGAGGACGCGCGGTGGCGTCCGAAGCGCCAGCTTCGCCGCGCCCACGTTGCTCGACTTCTGGATCACGCCGGTGAGGTCAAGCGCGCCATAGTTCGCCAAGTCACGGATGGTGTGGCGCCCCACCCGCATCATTCCGGGGCCGGTCTCCAGCACGGTCTCCGGCCGGGCGACGCCCCCGGCGAGGGCCGCCGCCACGGTGAACGGCTTGATCACCGAGCCGGGCTCGTAGACGTCGGCCACCGCCCGGTTACGGCGCTGGGCGTGGCTCACATCGCTACGGCGGTGGGGGTTGAACGAAGGCTGATTGACCATGGCGAGGATCTCGCCGGTCTTTACATCCAGCAGAACCGCAGCCCCGCTCTGGGCGCCGTGGCGGCTCACCGCCCCCTTCAGTTCACGGTAGGCCAGGTACTGTAGCCGCCGGTCCACCGACAGGGTCAGCGTCTCTCCGGGCCGCGGCTCGCGCAAGAGTTCGACATCCTCCACGATCCGCCCGAGCCGATCGCGCAGGACCCGCTTGCTGCCGGGGCGCCCCCGCAGCCGCTGGTCCAGAACCCGTTCAATGCCCTCCAGGCCTACATCATCGATATCCGTCGTCCCGATCAATTGGGCCGCCACCTCTCCCGCGGGATAGAAGCGGCGGTACTCCCGCTGGAGATGAACGCCCGGGATGGCGGCGGCGGTCACGCGTTCCACCAAGTCCGGTGACGCATGGCGGCGGAGGTAGACGAACTGGCGGTCGGCGCGGGCGCGCAGAAACTCGGCCAATTGGGGCGCCGGACGATCCAACAGGGCGGCCAATTGCCGGACTCCCTCGGGAGCGGCCAACAGATCACCGGGATCGGCCCAGACGGAGTCCACTGGAGAGCTGATCGCCAAGGCCTCGCCTTCCCGGTCGGTAATCATCCCACGGTGGGCCGGAACCACCACCGTGCGCAGATGGCGGGCGTCGGCTTGGTTGAGCAAGAAGTCGCGATTGACCACTTGCAGATCCACCGCGCGCAGGAGCAGCACCACCACGGCCAGGACAGCCACGGCCATCACCAGCGTGAACCGCCAGACGGATGGCTCCACATCCTCGCGGCGTCGGGGCTTACCGTGGGTCACCGTTCCTCCTCATGCCGGCGCGTCACCACCCGAATCTCCCGGCGCTCCGGCAGGACCATGTCCAGCTGATCGGCAGCCAGCCGCTCCACGCGGCTGTGGCCGGCCCACGCCCCCTGCTCCAGTTGCAGCATGCCCCACTCCTCCCGCAGGCGATCCCCTTCGACGTTGGCCGCCTGCAACTCCACAAAAGCGGCCCGGTGGGCGTGGCGGACTCCCACCACGGAGAGGGCGCTCGCCGTCACCGCCACCACCAGCATCGCGACCGCCCATCCTTGGCGGCTCACGGCAAACGCTCCGCCACACGCAGGACGGCGCTACGCGCCCGCGGATTCTCCGCCACCTCTTGCGCCGTGGGGCGTTCCCCCCGGCCCAGCGGCTTCAGTCGTGGCCGCAGACCGGCAGGCGCCACCGGCACCGAAGGGGGCAGATCCCCCACTCGAGAGGCATTACGGATCGCGCGCTTGACCCGGCGATCCTCCAGGGAGTGAAAAGAGATCACCGCCAACCGTCCCCCAGGAGCCAGCAGGTCCACGGCCCGCTCCAGAAAGGCGTCCAACTCACCCAATTCATCGTTCACCGCGATACGAAGCGCCTGAAACGTCCGCGTGGCCGGATGCCGGCCCGGCTCCGGCCACGCCAACACCTCTTCCACCAGGGCCGCCAATTCCCCGGTGGTGCGCACCGGGGTTCCGGCCTCCCGGGCCGCCGCCACGGCCTCCGCCACCCGGCGTGCGCTGCGCTCCTCCCCGAAACGGCGCAGCAGCGCCGCCAACTCCCTGACGGAGAGCCGATGCAAGAGATCCGCCGCCGGCTCCCCGGCCGACGGGTCCATGCGCATATCCAACGGTCCCGTCCCACGGAATGCGAACCCTCGAGCCGGGTCATCCAGTTGGGGCGAGGAAACACCCAGATCGGCCAACAAGCCGTCCACCTTGCCGGCCAGACCCGCCGCCTCCAAACGCTCCGGCAATTCCGAGAGGCGGGCGTGCCATACCGTGCAGCGACCATCCCTCCCCAACGCCGCCCGGGCGTGGGCCACCGCCTCCGGGTCCCGGTCGGAGACCACCAAACGCCCCGATGTCAAACGGCACAGGATGGCGCAAGCATGTCCGCCCCGGCCATACGTGGCATCCACATAGAGGCCGTCCGGGCGCACCGCGAGCCCTTCCACCACTCGGGCGCACATCACCGGGCGGTGCTTCTCGGGAGAAGCGCCGTGGGAGCCCCCATTCCGGCACTGGACAGCACTCACGATTCCCGGCCCTCACAGTGAGAGGTGGCCCAACTCCTCGGGTAACTCGTCTTCAGGAACCGCCGCCGCCTCTTCCAGCCACGACGTGCGCCGCTCTTCCCAGAGCGCCTCATCCCATAACTCAAATTTGTTTCCCTGCCCGATCAGCACCACACGCTTTTCGAGCCCCGCGTACTCGCGCAGGGGCGGGGGCACCAACACACGCCCATTGGCGTCCACCTGCAACTCCTGGGCATGGCCGATCAGTAGGCGTTTGAGACGCTTGGCGCTCTGCTGTAGATCGGGCAGCGCCACCAGCTTGCGCTCGATCACCTCCCACTCCGGCAAGGGATAGACCGCAAGACACCGGTCGCGGTAGTCGATGGTCGTCACCACCTCGCCCTCACAGTGCGCGTGAAGACGGTCACGATGCCGTGCCGGAAAGACGATCCGGCCCTTGGCATCAAGATTCAGTTGGCTGACCCCGCGAAACACCGCACCCCCCGGACACGCCTCAGCGTTCCCTTTTCATCCACTATTTCCCACTTCGCACCACTATAGGTGGGAGTTACAAGGGGTGTCAACCAAACAGGGGTAAAATGGTCCTGACCGCACAGTGACTTACCGCACGCTCTTTATGATTTACAGAAAGGGAGGCGTAACGGAGGAATACCCCGATTAAACAGATCGTTGTCGTGGTGTCTTTATTAACATTATGAGATTGTCGTGTTATCGAACTGATCATAAGCACTTCGCTTAAAGTTTATGTGACACGATTTGTTGCCACCTTCGAAAGACGTGGCCATCATTTGGATCGCCACGGGCCTTCGGCCCTCGCGATGACGGGCCGCGGATCCCACGCGCCGACGGGGGCGCTGCTCTGGTATCATCGGCATAGGAGTCGGCCGGGTGGTCGCCGCGCCTTTGGGCGCGGAGGAAAGTCCGGGCTCCACAGGGCAGGGTGCCAGGTAACGCCTGGGGGGCGTGAGCCCACGGAAAGTGCCACAGAGAATAGACCGCCGATGGCCTTCCCTCGGGAAGGCACAGGTAAGGGTGAAACGGTGCGGTAAGAGCGCACCGCGCGACCGGCAACGGTTCGCGGCACGGCAAACCCCACCCGGAGCAAGGCCAAATAGAGGGGCGATGGCGTGGCCCGCGCCGCTCCCGGGTAGACCGCTAGAGGCGCGCGGTGACGCGCGTCCCAGAGGAATGACCACCCTCGACAGAACCCGGCTTACAGGCCGACTCCCCCTTTTTATTCGCTCGCCCAGTCTTGGCGGCGCTGCAAGGCGCGCCGGTAGAGGGTGTTCTTCTTCTCGCCGGTGACCACCGCCGCCAACCGCACCGCCTGCTTCACCGGCAATTCCGCCAGCAATGCATCCAAGACATCGTCCACCGGACGCCCCATAGGCGGCGGTTCGGTGCCGCCCTCGACAATCAGCACGAACTCCCCTTTCTGTTGCTCCGGGTCGCTGGCGACCCTCCGCGACAGTTCCTCCAGCGAGCCGCGCAGCACCGTCTCGTAGCGCTTGGTCAGCTCCCGGGCCAACACCGCACGCCGCTCACTCCCAAGCACCTCCGCCGCATCGGCGAGGCTCGCCACGATGCGGTGGGCCGACTCCAACCACACCAGTGTGCGCGGCTCAAAGCGCACTCGCTCCAAGGACGCCCGGCGCGCCCCCGCACGGGCCGGCAGAAAGCCTTCGAAGACGAAACGATCCGTGGGCAGCCCCGCCACCGAGAGGGCCGCCGTCACGGCACTGGGACCCGGGATAGGCCGGACCACCACACCGGCCTCCGCCGCCGCGGCAACCAATCGGAACCCCGGATCGCTGATCAGCGGCGTACCGGCGTCACTGACCAACGCCACCGTACGCCCCTCGCTCAGCGCCCGTACCAGGCGTGGCACCCGCGCCTCCTCGTTATGTTCATGGAGGCTCACCATCCGCGCCCGGATACCCTGCCGGGTAAGCAGCAACCCGGTTCGCCGCGTATCCTCGGCGGCGACCAAGTCCACACTGCCGAGCACCGCCAAGGCCCGCGGACTCATATCGTCCATATTGCCAATGGGGGTGGCGACCACCCATAACACACCCCCCACCGCACCATCCGACGTCGGTCCACCGGTCCCGTTTGACATGCTCACCCCCGCCTCCGATACTTCCAACCCACCGACATGCGGCGCCCCTGAAGCAATCCGCCTAACGATCCTTTTGCCCATGAACTTTCCGGCACCTTCCGTTCCTCTGCTCCTCGCCGCCGGGCTCGCGGTGCTCGCGTACGGTTGCGCCCCGGCACCGGTAACACCTCCCGTCGACCCCCCGCCGCCCGATGAAGAGGTGGAGCGCCTCAGCCCTCGCGAGTCGATGAGCCGCGCCGAGGTGGCTGCGGAGCGGGGCCAGCGACGTGAGGCCGCCCGGTGGTTTGAGAACGCCGCCGACGTGACCGATGACCCCGGACTCCGCCAGGAGGCGTTGTTGCGCGCCGCGGAGCAGTGGCTTCGCGTGGACGAGTTGGAGGCCGCGGCCACCGCCCTGAGACGCATCGACTTGGGTCATCTAATCGGCGATGAGCCGATCCGCTACCGGCTCGCCAGGGCGGAGATACTGTTCCGGCAAGGCAACCCCGCGGCGGCACGGATTCAACTCACTCTCCTCCCGACACCACCCTCGGGATGGGAGGCGGAGTACTTCGAGTTGCGCGCCCGGATCGCCGAGCAACTGGGACAACACTTGGCGGTGGTCCGTCTGCGCAGCACGTTGGAAGAGTACCTGGAGAGACCGTCCGCACGCGACCGCAACCGGCAGTTATTGTGGGCGAGCCTGGCGCGGATCCCGATCCAGCCTTTGGAGCAGCTGGTGGACGAAGAAGAAGTGGTGCAAGGCTGGATCGACTTGGCGCTGCTGACCCGCGCCCATCGGCTCAACCCGCATCGCCTGGGTGAAGCGATGACCGAGTGGAGCGAGACCTACCCGGACCACCCGGCGCTGGACCGCCAAGTCCCGCAAATCCTGGCGCGCTTCCAGGAGCAGTTTCGTCCGCCGCAACGCATTGCGGTCATGCTCCCCCTTTCCGGAGACCTAAGAGATGCGGCACGCGCGGTGCGCGACGGCGTCCTCGCCGCCTACTACGCCGCACCCGGGGAGCGCCCGGAGATCACGATCTACGATACCGGCGGAGATCGGCAACGACTGCTGGAGATGGTGGAGGAAGCGGTGGCGGCCGGCGCCGAACAGATCATCGGCCCGCTGACCAAGGGGGAACTCGCCGCGCTGGCCGACGCCGGTGAAGTGGCAATCCCGGTGCTCGCCCTCAACACCCTCGATGATGAAATGGCCACACCATCCGGCAGCCTCTTTCAATTCGCCCTCGACCCGGAGGCCGAAGCGATTGCCGCCGCCCGGCACGCCCACGCCTTGGGCTGGCGGAATGCCGTCGCGCTGGTGCCCGACAACGCATGGGGTGAGCGGATTTCCAACGCCTTTCGACAGGGGTTTGAAGAAGCGCCCGACGCCGAGGTGCTGCAAATCGCGAGCTACGATCCCGGCGCCAGAGACTTCGCCGGTCCGATTCGCTCCGCCCTCAATCTGGACGCCAGTGACCGGCGTTACCGCCAACTCTCCGGCACCATCGGACAACGGCCCCATTTCACCCCGCAACGCAGGCAAGACGTGGACGGTATTTTTCTCGCCGCGTTCCCGGAGCAAGCACGGCTGCTGCGCCCACAGATCGAGTACCACCACGCCCAGGATCTTCCGGTGTTGGCCACTTCCCACGTCTACACCGGACGCCACGATCCCGACCGGGACCGTGACCTGGACGGCCTCTACTTCCTGGACGGCCCCTGGATGGTGGACGCCGCCGCGGCTGTCGGCGAGGCCCTGGAAAGGGCCGCCTTGCGTGAGGTCTGGGGGGACCAGATGGACCGTTTCGCGCGGCTCACCGCATTGGGGATCGATGCGTACCGCATTCTGCCCTACCTGGACATTCTCCAGGAGTACCCGGATGAGGCGGTGGAAGGCCTAACCGGGCAGTTGCGCATCCGTGAGGACGGGCACATCGAACGGACGCTGGTTCCCGCTCAATTCCGGGGCGGCCGGGCTTTTTTTCAACCGCTTCCGCCCCCGCTCCCGGCCACGTTCGAGGAAGACTTCCCGGAACCCCCCGGCCTGG
This sequence comes from Halorhodospira sp., assembly GCA_007127935.1. Taxonomy (GTDB): domain Bacteria; phylum Pseudomonadota; class Gammaproteobacteria; order Nitrococcales; family Halorhodospiraceae; genus SKYL01. The sequence continues at coordinate 9,667 of SKYL01000233.1, forward strand.
AGTCGCCGTTGCGCAGTAACGGCGCCGAGGAAGAGCCTAGGCCGTGAACCGTTCGGCCGGTGACGCCACCGAGCGGTGCGCGCTGGAGTATCTGTCGGCCCATGGTTTGACTCCGCTGGCCCGCAATTTCCGCTGCCGGTGCGGCGAGATCGACTTGGTCATGTCCGATGGCGATGTCACCGTCTTCGTCGAGGTGCGCCATCGCGCTTCATCCCGCTTTGGCGGCGCGGCCGCCTCGATCACCCCGGCGAAACGGCGCCGGCTGGTGCGGGCCGCTGGGCTCTGGCTCGCCCGCCATCCGGAGACGTTCAGCCGGTTCGACGTTGTGACCACCGACGGAGCGGGTAGGATAGAGTGGATTCGGGATGCCTTCGCCGCTGACGGATCGTGGTGAACGCACGAGAGGAGACCCTATGACCCCTGAAGAGCGCATTGCGCAACTCTTCCACGCCAGCATCGAAACCAAACGGGAGGCCCTCCCGCAGGTGGCGCCCCAGATTGCACGGGCGGGGCGGCTGAGGGCCGACGCGCTGCGCGGTGACCGGAAGATCATGGCTTGCGGGAATGGCGGCTCGGCCGCCGACGCGCAGCATTTCGCCGCCGAGCTGCTCAACCGGTTTGAATTGGAACGCCCCGGCCTCCCCGCGGTCGCCTTGACCACCGACAGCTCGACCCTGACCTCCATTGCCAATGACTACGCCTTTGAGGAAGTCTTTTCCCGGCAGGTACGCGCCCTGGGTCAGCCGGGGGATGTGCTCCTGGCGATTTCCACCAGCGGCGCCTCCCCCAACGTGGTGGGGGCCTGCCGCGCCGCCGCGGAAAGGGGCATCCGCGTAGTGGCCCTCACCGGCCGCCGGGGCGGTGCGGTGGCGGAGTCCTTACAGGCGGAAGATGTCGAGATTCGGGTACCGGCGGAATCCACCGCCCGCATCCAGGAAGTCCACCTCCTGGCCCTCCACTGCCTTTGCGACTTGGTGGACCGGACCCTCTTTCCTTCCACCGAAGGCCCTTAAGCAACCGGCCTCACTTCACAACACGCAGGCGCGGAGGACCGCTGGAGGGCGGCGGCGTGTCATCGCCGTTGTCTCCTCCACGCTCATCGCCGGCCTCGCCACTGGGCGCCGGCGGGACAGAGGCGCTTTCGTCCCCTTCACCGAAGAGCATGCCTTGTCCGTTCTCACGGGCGTAGATGGCGGCCACACGGGCCACCGGCAACCGGACAAAGCGGGCGACACCGCCAAATCGCGCCTGGAACTCGATGGTCTCATTGCCCATCAGGAGACTTTGCACAGCCCGGGGGGACACATTGAGCACCAGCCGGTCGCCGTCGGCGAACTCCAACGGCGCCTCCACGTCACCATGGCGGACGTCCACGAGGAGATGGGGGGTCAGTTCGTTATCCAGGATCCACTCATAGAGCGCCCGGATCAGATACGGTTTGCTCGGCTTCATGGGGAAATCCTCCAACCCAAAGGCCGGGCGCGCAAGGGGGTAAGGACTCACTCACTCCCGCAGAGCGCGCTCCTCACGGGTCAGACTGTCCTGAAACTGCTGTGTGGCGAAGAGCCGCGCCGCGTAGCCGGCGATGCCCTCGGCGGCGCGGGGGAGTGTAATCCCCGCCGCCGGTAACCGCCACAGCAGCGGCAACACCACGGCGTCCATGATGGAGAAGTCGTCGTTCAGGAAATACGGCTGCCCTTCAAACAACTCGGCCGCCGCGACCAAGCTTTCCTGGAGGGCGCGCCGGGCGGCCTGGGCGTGCCTCGGTTCCGCCGTCTCCAGTTTCTCGTAGAGCGCGTACCAATCCCGTTCCATCCGGTAGACCACCAAGCGGGATTTCGCTCGGCTCACCGGGTCCACCGGCATCAGCGGCGGGTGCGGGTAACGCTCATCGAGATACTCGGTAACGATGGTCGGATCGTAGAGCGCCACGTCCCGATCGACCAGCGTGGGCACGGTCCCGTAGGGGTTGTGCTCCATCAGTGCCGCCGGCGGCTCGTCGGGGTCGACCGCCACGCGCTCCGCCTCCACGCCCTTCTCGGCAAGCACCAGGCGGATTCGATGGCTATGGATACAGAGGGGTCCCGAGTAGAGCCGGATCAATGCGGCGCACTCCCACAACGCTGCGGGTGGGCGGACCCGCCGCCCACCGCGCACGGATGACGGTTAGTGAACGTCCTTCCAATATTCACGCTTCAGGAGGTAGAAAACCCCCGTCAGCACAATGAGGAACAGGATCACCCAGATCCCGATCCGCTCCCGGTCCGCCCGGATCGGCTCGGCGGCGTAGACCATGAAGCTGACGATGTCGGCCGTGAACTCCAGATACTCTGCCTCGGAGAGGGCGCCGCCCGCGTCACCGGAGCGTTGCACGCCAACCACGGTCTCCCCGTCGTCGCCGTAGACCGGCTCGGGCATCCCCTGCAGGCCGGCCAACATGTGGGGCATGCTGGTGCCTTCCTGCAGGATGTTGTTGGCCCCGTGGGTCGCGCCTTCATCCCGGTAGAAGCCGTTCAAAAACGTGTAGACCCACTTCTCGCCGCGAACGCGGGTGGTCAACGAGAGATCGGGCGGCGCCATGCCGAGCCACGCCTCCCCATCCTCGGGCGCCATGGCGGAGAGCATATGGTCGTGGATCTCCTGCTCGCCGAGGATCAAGTGCTCCTGCACCAGATCCTCCGGCATCCCGGTATCCGCCGCCAAGCGGTTGTACCGCAGGTACTTCACCGAGTGGCAACCGAGGCAGTAATTGACGAAGTTTCTCGCGCCCCGCTGAATGGCGTCACGATCCCTGGGGTTGACCCGGGGGTCGAGGATCTCCACCCCGGTGGCTGCGGGGGCGGCTGCGGCGTGCGGGACGACGCCGCCCACGGTGAACACCATGGCGGCCACGACAATATGGATGATTTTTCTCATTAGTGCGTCACCCTTTCAGGCACGGGCTTCGTCTTCTCCAAACCGAAGTAGGTGTAGACCCAAAGGAAGACGAAAAAGCCGAAGTAGACGACGGAGAAGATCCGGCCCAGGATCACCGGCAACC
>SKYL01000010.1 GCA_007127935.1 Halorhodospira sp.
CCGGGTTGCCGATATAGCCGCCGTCCCAGTAAGCCTCGCCGTCGATCTCCACCGCCTGGAAGAGAAACGGCAGGCACGCCGACGCCATCACCGCATCCACCGACAACTCGGGCTGAGTGAACGTGCGGCCGCGCCCGGTGCGCACATTGGTGGCGGTGACGAAGACCTTGAGATCGGCGCAGTGGTTGACCCGCCGGAAGTCGACGGTCTTCGCCACCAGATCGCGCAGCGGGTTGATGTTCAGCGGATTGAGTTCGTAGGGCGAGAACTGCCGGGTCAGATGCTCGAAAAAGAGGTAGACCGGGGAGTGGTCAAGGCTGTAGCGGTTGGAGAGTTGGTCCCACAGCGTGCGCTGGATCGGCGAGAAGCGGGCGGCATCGCTCACCGCCTGCCAGAATGCGGCCAGCGCCTCCCGGGCGCCGTCGCGGCCGCCCCGGTCGAGGCCGTCGGCCATCACCACCGCATTCATCGCGCCGGCGCTGGTGCCGCTGATGGAGGCGATGGCGATGCGCTCGTCCTCCAGCAGGCGGTCCAACACCCCCCAGGTCAACGCGCCGTGGGAGCCGCCGCCCTGGAGGGCGAGATCCACCGTCTTACCGGTACTGCGACGAACCATCGGTCCGTACCCCACCCCCAACGGGGAGGACATCCACGAATAGGGTCAGTGTGGCACAGCACCGGAATCGTGCAGCCTTCCCGGCCGATACTTGCATAACGGTTCCAATAATGACACCATTTACGCATGGCGAGATCAGGGAAGATCCTCAACCGTATGAGAAGGCAACCGGGAAACGTCCGCTTTTCCGATCTTATGAAGAGTGACCACTATACCTACCGCATCACCTGGTCACCCGAGGACGGGGAACACGTCGGCCGGTGCCTGGAGTTTCCTTCCCTCTCCTGGCTGGCTTCCTCGCCGGAAGAGGCGCTACGAGGGATCCGTGAAGTGGTGGCCGATGTAACAGCCGACATGGAGGCGGCCGGAGAGGTGCTTCCCGTGCCGCTCTCTGAAAAGCGCTACAGCGGTGAATTCCGTGTTCGCATCCCGCCGGACGTTCATCGAGCCCTGGTCATGCAGGCGGCTGAACAGGGCGTCAGCCTGAATCGGCTCGCCAGCGCGAAGCTGGCCGGCTGATTCCCCCGCTACTCAAGCCGCACCTCGGCCAGTGACCGGGCGCCGAGGGCCACGGCCACCAGGCGGTCGACGCCAAGGGCGACGCCCGCACAGTCGGGGATTCCCGCCTCCAGGGCCGCCAGCAGCGCCTCGTCGGCCTCGTATACCGGGAGCCCCGAACCATGGCGTTCCGTGCGCTCGGCCTCGAAGCGGCGGCGCTGGGCGGCGGCGTCGGTCAGTTCATGGTAGCCGTTGGCGATCTCCAGCCCGTCGAGAAAGAGCTCGAAGCGGCGGGCGGTGCGCGGGTCGTCGTCATCGAGGCGGGCCAACGCGGCCTGGGAAGCGGGAAAGCCGTGGAGGAACGTGGCCGCGACGTGGCCCAGCGCGGGGCCGACGACGTGGGAGAGCAGCAGGTCCAACAGGGTGTCGCGCTCTTCCACCGCGACACCGCCGAGGGAGAGGCCGGCGCGCGCCACCGCCGCGGCCAAGTCGGCCTCGACGGCCGCCAGGGGATCGACACCGGCGTGGGCGAGGAACGCCTCCCGGTAGCTGATGCGCTCCACCGGACGCGGACCGCAGACCACGGCCGCCAATTCGGCCACCTCGTCCATCAGCCGGTGGTGGTCGAAACCGACGCGGTACCACTCCAGCAACGTGAACTCCGGCCGGTGCCAGCGACCGTACTCCCCGCCCCGCCACGCCGGCCCCAGGGCGTAGATGTCCCCGCTGCCGGCGGCCAGGAGCCGCTTCATCGCGTACTCGGGGGAGGTTTGCAGCCATCGCCGTCCGCCGTCGGGCGGCACGCCGTCCACGGCCAGGCTCTCCAGGGCGGGGTCCATGGCCGGCGGGCCGAGGGTGGGAGGCTCCACCTCCACCACGCCGCGCCGGGCGAAGAAGCCGCGGATCTCCGCCAACAGAGCGGCGCGGCGGCGCAGCGTCTCGGGGGCCGCCGCCGGACGCCAGTCGGCCATCACTCCTTGGCGCGGCTGACGTACTCGCCCTTGCGGGTGTCGACGCGCAGCATCTCACCCTCCTCGATGAAGAGCGGCACGCGCACCACGGCGCCGGTCTCCAGCTTGGCCGGCTTGCCGCCACCGCCGCTGGTGTCGCCGCGCACGCCGGGATCGGTCTCCACCACCTTCAGTTCGACAAAGTTCGGCGGCTCCACCGAGAGCGGTTCGCCGTTCCACAGGACCACGGTGCAGAGATCCTGCTCCTTGAGCCACTTGGCGTTGTCGCCCACCGCCGCCTGGGGCGCCGACTTCTGCTCGAAGGTGGAGGGGTCCATGAAGTGGTAGAATTCGCCGTCGGTGTAGAGGTATTGGAGTTCGGTCTCGATCACGTCCGCCGCCTCGACGCTCTCGCCGGACTTGAAGGTCTTGTCGATGACCCGTCCGGTCTTCAGATTGCGGACCTTGACGCGGTTGAACGCCTGCCCCTTGCCGGGCTTGACGAACTCGTTCTCGACGATGGTGTACGGATCGCCGTCGAGCATGATTTTGAGTCCGCCCTTGAACTCGTTGGTGCTGTAAGTGGCCATCTCTCTCTTCCCCCGCAAAAGAAGCGAATGCTAACGGAAAACCGCGCCAGCCCCCAAGTTCGCCAACGGTGGCGGGACGAGGTCTCCGCCGCCGTCCGTGATCCCGCGGTTCTGTGGAGACGTTTGCGCCTACCCCGCCTGCTGCTCCCGGCCGGACGGCGCGCCGCCGAGGCGTTCCCGCTCCGGGTGCCGGAACCGCTGCTGCGGCGCATCCGCCCCGGCGACCCCGACGACCCGATCTTGCGCCAAGTGCTGCCCCAAGGCGCGGAGCTGGAGACCGTGCCGGGCTTCACCACCGACCCGCTTCGCGAGGCGGCGCAGTGCGCCGGAACCGGGCTGCTGCGCAAGTATGCCGGCCGTTGCCTCGTCGTCACCACCGGGGCGTGCGCCGTCCACTGCCGGTACTGCTTCCGCCGCCACTTCCCGTACGCCGAGGAGACGAACCGGCGCCGGACGCCACCCCCCCTCCCCGGTGACGTGGAAGAGGTCATCTTCAGCGGCGGCGATCCACTGATGCTGGACGACGAAGTCCTGGAGGCGCGCCTGGCCCAAGCCACCGCCCATCCGACAGTACGCCGCCTGCGGCTGCATACGCGCATGCCGGTGGCGGTCCCGTCCCGGGTCACGGAAAGGCTGCTGAAGATCGTTGCGGCATGCCCCCTGCCGATGGTGGTGGTGATCCACGCCAACCATCCAGCGGAGATCGACGACGATGTGGCGGAGGCGTTGACGGCGCTGAAGTCGGCGGCGGCGGCGGTGCTGAACCAATCGGTGCTGCTGCGCGGCGTCAATGACGACGCGGGTACCCTGGCGGCGCTCTCCCG
>SKYL01000047.1 GCA_007127935.1 Halorhodospira sp.
AGTCGCCGGTTGCTCCCGAAAGTGTTCATGGAGGCATTCTAGGCGTTCTGGTCCGGCAATGGGAAATCCTTGGGGTGCCAATGCATCGCCGTAGCGGTTACCATGCTTTCGCAATGGGAAATAGGGGCCGGACCGTCTCGTCCGGGCTTCTTGGGTGAGTTGGTTGAAAGTAGATAAGACATGCTCCTGATCGTCGGTTTATTGGTGGTTGCCTTCTCCGTGTTGGTCGGCTATGTCGGCCACGGCGGTAACCTGCAGGTGCTTTGGCAGCCGTATGAGCTGTTGATCATCTTCGGGGCGGCCACCGGTGGCTTCATCATCGCCAACCCGATGAAGATCATCCGGGACGTGGCGAGCACCGTTCCCAAGCTTCTGGCCGGCGCGCCGTACGGCAAGGAGCACTACATGGATCTGTTGGCGCTGCTCTACGAGATCCTGCAACGGGCGCAACGTGACGGTTTGCTCTCCATCGAGGACGATGTGGACAACCCCCACGAGAGCGAGATCTTTCAGGCCTACCCCCGGATACTCAATGACCATGCGGCGCTGGAGTTTCTCTGTGACTACCTGCGGCTGATGATCGGCGGGAATATGAACCCGTTCGAGATGGAAAACCTGATGGATGTGGAGTTGGAGACCCACCATCAGGAGGCGGAGCTTCCTGCGGACGCGGTGGCCAACGTGGCCGACGCCATGCCCGGCTTCGGCATCATCGCCGCGCTGTTGGGCGTGGTCATCGCGCTGGGTTATCTGGATGCGGACATCATGCAGATTGGCAAGCTGGTGGCGGCGGCGTTGGTCGGTACCTTTATCGGTATTCTTGCCGGTTACGCGGCCATCGGCCCGATGTCCCAGGCGATGAAGCACCGGGCGCGGGAGAAGACCAAGTTCCTGGAGATCATCAAGCTGACCCTGCTGGCCGTGCTCAACGGCTACAAGCCGGTGGTGGCGGTGGAGTTCGGGCGTAAGGCGATGTACGAGGCCGAGCGGCCGAGCTTCTTCGAGCTGGAGAATCACGTCAAGGGCGTGAGCAACCAGCCGGCGCAGGAGGAGGAGTAGCCTCGGGGCTAGCCTCGGGGCGCCGCTATGGTGGACGAGAACAAGACCCGCCCGATTATCATCAAGCGGGTCAAGAAGCACGCCCACGGGCACCACGGCGGATCCTGGAAGATCGCCTTCGCCGACTTCATGACGGCGTTGTTCGCCATCATGCTGGTTCTTTGGCTGCTGGCGGCGGCGGATGAAGAGGCCCGCATCGCGGTGGGCGACTACTTCCGCGATCCGACCCTGGTGGAGCGCGGCCCGGTGGGCGGCATGCCCACCGTCATCGATCTGGAGGGCGGCGCCGACACCCCGTTGCAGATGGGGGACATCCCCATCACCACCACCGACTGGGTCAGCCAGGACGAGATGTACGAGGTGGCGGAAGCCGTCTACGACGCCCTCACCGAGGACCCCGGGTTCGACGACTACCACGACCAGATCACCATGGACGTGACCGACGACGGGCTTCGCATCCAGTTGGTGGACCGGGATGGGCGGCCGATGTTTGATCTGGGCAGCGCCCGGCTGCGCGAGTTCGCCCGCGAGATCCTGTTGCGGATGGGCGGGGTGCTGGGCGGCGTGGAGAACCCCATCAGTCTCTCCGGCCACACCGACGCCCGGGGATTCGTCGACCGGACCGACTACGACAACTGGGATCTCTCCACCGACCGTGCCCACAGTGCCCGCCGCGTCCTTTTGGAGGCGGGAGTCGGGGCTGACCGCTTTGGGCAGGTGGTGGGTTACGCGGACACCGTCCCGTTCGATGGTGACGATCCGTATGCGGCGGTGAATCGGCGGATCTCGATCCTCCTGATGAGCCGTGCCGCAGTGGAGGCCATCGCTGATCGGGAACGCATGCCCGATCTCGATGCGGGGCTGGAACGCCTGACCCCGGAGGTCATGGATCTGTTGACCCCGGAAGAGCGCCTGGAGCGCGAACAGGCCCGGCCGTTACCGGAGCGGGAGGCCCCGCCTCCACCGGAACCGGTGATGCCGGAGCCGGAGCCGTTGCCGCCGGCTGAGGAGCCACCGCAGATCTTCCAACCAGGCGATGGCGCGCCGCCGCGGCTGGAGGGTGGGGTTGAACTGTTGACGCCGGAGGAACGCCGGCGGCGGCCTTGGCCCGATTGATCCCTTGGCCCGGTGGATCGTTGGGTCCGGCGTTTCCGCGAACTGCTAGACTCAACATACGCCGACGGGACCGGGGGGAACCCGGCAATATGTAACGCGATAGAGGGTGGGGATGAGTTATTCCGAGTGGAACCTGATCTGGATCGACCTGGAGATGACCGGACTGGACCCGGATCGGGACCGAATCATCGAGATTGCCACCCTGGTGACCGACAGCAACCTCGATGTGGTCGCCGAGGGACCGATCCTTGCCGTACACCAAGAGAATGCGATCCTCCAGGGGATGGATGAGTGGAACACCCGCCAACACGGCCAGTCCGGCTTGGTGGAGCGGGTCCGCGCCAGCACGGTGACCGAGGCCGAGGCCGAGGCCCGTACCCTGGAGTTCCTCAAGGCCCATGTGCCGCCCCAGACCTCTCCGATGTGTGGCAACAGTATCTGCCAGGACCGCCGTTTTCTTGCCCGCTGGATGCCCGAGTTGGAGGCGTTTTTCAACTACCGGCAGATCGATGTCTCGTCATTGAAGGAGTTGGCCAAGCGGTGGGCGCCCGATGTGGCCGACGGCGTGCATAAGAGTGGCAACCACTTGGCCATGGATGACATCCGTGATTCCGTGGAGGAGTTGCGGCACTATCGCCGGGAATTCCTTCATCTGCCCGCTTGATCCGGGGACGCCGGCTCGGCGGCGTCTCGATTCGCTCCCTCTTTCACCTCCACCAACTCGATCCAGTGACGGACCGGGATCGGGCTCGCCGATGCCAGATGGGCCAGGCAGCCGATGTTGGCGGTGGCGATTAACTCCGGCCCGCCGCCGGTCAGGGCGGTAAGGCGGTGGTCCCGCAGCTCCCGCGCCAGGGCTGGTTGAAGCAGCGAGTAGGTGCCGGCGCTGCCGCAGCAGAGGTGGGGGTCGGCCACCGGGGTCAGTTTGAAGCCGATGCGGCTCAGCAGCCGCTCGGTGCGGCCTTGGAGGCGCTGGCCGTGTTGCAGCGTGCATGGGGCGTGGAAGGCGATGCGCCGGGGCGCCCCGGCCGCGGGCGTTAGGCGGTCCGCCTCCCGTTCCAGGATCTCCACCGGGTCCGCCGCCAACTCGGCGATGCGGGCCGCCCGCCCGGCGTACTCCGGGTCGTCGGCCAGCAGCCGGCCGTACTCCTTGACCATCACCCCGCAACCGCTGGCGTGGACCACCACCGCCTCGGCCCCGGCGTCGATCTCCGGCCACCAAGCGTCGATGTTGGCGCGGGCCCGCCGCCGAGCCGTATCCTCGTCGCCCAGATGGAGATCCACCGCGCC
>SKYL01000190.1 GCA_007127935.1 Halorhodospira sp.
AACCGCCCTGGCCCGCGGCCTCGGCATCAGCCGCAAGGCCCTCTGGGAAAAACGCCAACGCCTGGGCATCCCCCGCCCCGGCAATCACCAGAAGAACGGCGGTTAAACGCCATGGCCGTCTATCAGCACCACCCCCCCCGAAGGATTCGCCTCTGTTATCCTTAAGGGATTCGGTGGAAACCAATAATAGCCAACCCCACTGGGAGGAGCAGAACATGTCAGAGGCCAAGGTCTACCCCGTCCCCGAGTCCATCAAGCAGAAGGCGCACCTCACCCGGGAGCAGTACGAGGCGATGTACCGGCGCTCGCTGGACGACCCCGAAGGCTTCTGGGGGGAGCAGGCGGAGAAATTCCTCGACTGGTTCGAGAAGTGGGACCGTGTCTGCCACTGGGACCTGGAGAAGGGCGACATCCGCTTCTTCGAGGGCGGCAAGATCAACGTGGCGTACAACTGCCTCGACCGCCACCTGGAGAAGCGCGGCGACCAGACCGCCATCATCTGGGAAGGCGACGACCCCAACGACGACGAACACATCACCTACCGCGACCTCCACGAGCGCGTCTGCCGCTTCTCCAACGCGATGAAGGCGCGCGGCGTCAAGAAGGGCGACCGGGTCTGCATCTACATGCCGATGATCCCCGAGGCGGCGGTGGCCATGCTCGCCTGCGCCCGCATCGGCGCCATCCACTCGGTGGTCTTCGGCGGCTTCTCGCCCGACGCCCTGCGCGACCGCATCCTCGACGCCGATTGCGAGGTGGTGATCACCTCCGACGAGGGCGTACGCGGCGGTCGCAAGGTCCCGCTCAAGGGCAACACCGACAAGGCCCTGGAGGGTTGCCCCAACGTCAAGACCGTCTTCGTCATCAAGCGCACCGGCGGCGAGATCGCCTGGACCGACGGCCGCGACGTCTGGTACCACGAGGCCACCGCCGAGGCGTCCGCCGACTGCCCGCCCGAGCACATGGACGCCGAGGACCCGCTCTTCATCCTCTACACCTCCGGCTCCACCGGCAAACCCAAGGGTGTACAGCACGGCACCGGCGGCTACCTGCTGGGCGCCACCATGACCCACAAGTACGTCTTCGACTACCAGGAGGGCGAGGTCTACTGGTGCACCGCCGACGTGGGCTGGGTCACCGGCCACTCCTACATCGTCTACGGCCCGCTCTCCAACGGCGCCATCACGATGATGTTCGAGGGCGTACCCACCTACCCCGACGCCTCCCGCTTCTGGCAGGTGGTGGACAAGCACAACGTCTCTATCTTCTACACCGCCCCGACGGCCATCCGTGCGCTGATGGGCCAGGGCGACGAGCCGGTCACGAAGACCTCGCGCAAGAGCCTGCGCATCCTCGGCACGGTGGGCGAGCCAATCAACCCGGAGGCGTGGGAGTGGTACTACCGCGTGGTCGGTGACCAGCGCTGCCCGGTGGTGGACACCTGGTGGCAGACCGAGACCGGCTCGATCATGATCACCCCGCTGCCCGGCGCCATCGACATGAAGCCGGGCTCCGCCACTCTGCCCTTCTTCGGCGTCGAGCCGCAGTTGGTGGACAACGAGGGCCAGGTGTTGGAAGGCGCCAACTCCGGCAACCTGGTGCTGGCCCGGGCGTGGCCGAGCATGATGCGCACCGTCTACGGCGACCACGAGCGGTTCATCACCACCTACCTGGCCACCTATCCCGGCAAGTACTTCACCGGCGACGGGGCCCGGCGGGACGAGGACGGTTACTACTGGATCACCGGCCGCGTCGACGACGTCCTCAACGTCTCCGGCCACCGCATGGGCACCGCCGAGGTGGAGAGTGCTCTGGTGCTCCATGAGAACGTGGCCGAGGCGGCGGTGGTGGGCTACCCCCACGACATCAAGGGCCAAGGCATCTACGCCTACGTGACCCTGATGGCCGGCGTGGAGCCCAGCGACGAATTGCGCAAAGAGTTGGTGGCGCTCTGCGTCAAGGAGATCGGGCCCATCGCCAAGCCCGACATCATCCAGTGGGCGCCGGGCCTGCCCAAGACCCGTTCCGGCAAGATCATGCGCCGCATCCTGCGCAAGGTCGCGGCCAATGAGCTGGACAACCTGGGCGACACCAGCACCCTGGCCGATCCCGGCGTGGTCGATACGCTGATCGAGGAGCGCGCCAACAAGTAACGGCGCCTTCGGTACGGTGGGAAAAAAGACGCCCCCGGCATCTTCCGGACAGCCGCCCATCCGGGCGGGGCTCCGGGGAGCCGGGGGCTCCTATATCCTATAAAAGCCGTTGCCGGGTATAATCGGGCCTCGGCAACAGACCACAACCACTACAGGTTTCCTCTTCCATGTCCGAGTGGATCTACTTTTTGGTGACCGCCGCCATTGCCTACCACGGCATCACCCATACCGATGCCAACGGGGAACACCCGATGGGGCATCTCTTTTTCGGCTGCACGGCGTTGGTCTTCGCCCTGCGTTTTCTCTTCGTCGACATCCTTGGATTGCCGATCTGGGGGATGACGCCGATCAATCCGTAGACATCAGTTGGCCCGCTGGCTGTAAGAGCGCTGGGCGCTGTCCAGTTCGGGGTCGCTCAGTACCCGCTCCTCTTCCGGCAGCGCCAGTTGCGCGCGGATGTAGCCGGCCCGGTCGGCGATGGTGGGCTGGCCCTCGGGGCCGATGTGGAGGAACTTGGTCAGCCAGCCCGGGCCGTCGGCCACCGACGGGTCCAGGATCAAGGCGCGTTCGTAGTCCCTCAGCGCCTCTTCGTACTGTCCCATGCGATCATACGCGATCCCGCGATTGGCGTAGACGCCCGCGAAGCCCGGGTCTTCCTCCAGGTAGCGGGTGAAGATCTCCACCGCATCCTCGTGAAAGCCCAATTCCGTCAAGGTCGCCGCCTTGCCGCGCAAGGCGTGCAGGTGTTCCGGGGCCTGCTCCAGCGCCTTCCGGTACTGCTCCAACGCCCGCTCGTAGTCGTGGTCGGCGAACGCCCGGATAAGCTCGTCACGCTTCCGCTTCTCCGCCTTCTCGACCGCGCGATCTATTCGCTCTTGGACTTCGGTCTCGCGGACCCACTCCCCCATTTTTGCGTCCTCGTCGATGAACTGGTCCTTCATGTCGACGAGGGCCTCGTAATCCTCGTCCCCGTCGAGATTCGGCCAGTGGAGCGTCTGGACGGTTTCGTAGTACACCTTCCGCTTGATGCGGTGGATCTTCTTTTTGTAGATCGTCGCCTTTCCGCGACACTCCACGTTGACCCAAAAGTCCGCGAGCTGCTCCACGCGCTTGTCGATCATGTCCGGCGACGGGAGCGTGATTATCACTATCACCTCATTCACCCGCCGCGTTTGCATTTTGAGACTTGCGTCGACGTTCTGTTGGGACATCGACCGCCGACTGTCGAGCTGCTCCCCTTCATCGAGAACCAGGGCGCTCCCCGGCTCGAGATTGTCGTACAGGTGGAGGAACTCGGGGAC
>SKYL01000132.1 GCA_007127935.1 Halorhodospira sp.
ATCGCATTGGCATTCCTGGTGGGAGTGATCCAACTGGTGTTGGGACTGATCTCCCTCGGCACGCTGGTCAACTTCCTATCGCACCCGGTGATCCTCGGCTTCACCAATGCCGCGGCCATCGTGATCGCCCTCTCCCAACTCAAGGATCTCCTGGGCGTCCCTATGGAACGGGGCGGCAGTTTTCTGGTGGGGGTCGCGGGCGTCTTGGGACGGCTGCCGGAGACCCACCTGCCCACTCTCGCCTTCGGCCTCACGGCCATTGCCATCATGGTGGCGGTCCGCCGCTGGCTGCCGCGGATTCCCGGCGTGCTGGCCGCCGTGGTGATTCTGACCCCGGCCAGTTATCTCATCGGCTTTGAAGCGATGGGCGGCCGCGTTGTCGGCGAGATTCCCCAGGGTCTTCCCACACCTGCCTTACCGTCCCTCGATGTGGGCGCCGTCGCCACGTTGATGACCACCGCGGCGGTCATCGCCCTGGTGGGTTTCATGGAGGCGATCTCCATCGCCAAGGCCATCGCCGCCCGCACCCGCGACCGTATCGACCCCAACCAGGAGTTGGTGGGCCAAGGGCTCGCCAACTTGGCGGCCGGCTTCGCCCAGGCGTTTCCGGTGAGCGGCTCCTTCTCGCGCACCGCCGTCAACTACAACGCCGGAGCCCGCACCGGTCTGGCATCAGTCTTCACTGGGCTGCTGGTGGCGCTAACCCTGCTGCTCTTGACCCCGCTGCTCTACCACCTGCCGCTGTCGGTTCTTGCCGCCATCATCGTGATGGCCGTCGCCGGGCTGATTCACCTTCAGGTGGTGCCGCGCATCTGGCGCACGCACCGCCACGACGGCGCCGCGGTGGCTACCACTTTTGTGGCTACCCTCGCCTTCGCGCCCCACCTCGACTACGGGATCATGCTTGGCGCGGCGCTGGCCATCATCCTCTACCTCTACCGCTCCATGCGGCCACGGACCGTGATTCTCTCCCGCCACCCCGACGGCACCCTGCGGGACGCCCGCCGCTTCGGCTTGCGGGAAAGTAAGCACATCGTCGCTCTGCGCTTCGACGGCGCACTCTACTTCGGCAACGTGGGCCACTTGGAAGACGTGGTCCTCCAGGCCAACAACGAGTACCCCAAGGCACGCTTTTTGATTCTCGTGGGCGACGGCATCAACGCCATCGACTCCTCGGGGGTGGAGACCCTGCACGCCCTACGTGAGCGGCTGCACGACAACGGCATTACGTTGGTGCTGGCCGGGATGAAGCTGCAGGTCCTGGAGACGATGAAGCGGGCCGGGCTGTGTGAGGAGATCGGCGGGGAGAACATCTTCCGCAACGAGGACGAGGCGATCCTGGCGATCCACGGGCGCATTGAGGACCCGGACTTCGACCCGGACGAATGCCCGTTGGCTCCGATACACTAACTCATTTTTGACATATGCATATAACGTACGGTAAGGTCCCGCGGTTTCGTTCCACCTACGAATAACAATACCGGAAACGGAGAACCGCCTTGGCCGAGTCGATGACGCTTACCCCGGAGATGATCTGGGTCCTCGGGTTCCTTGCCCTCACCATCTTCCTCTTCGTCTCCGACATCATTCGCGTCGATGTCGTCGCCGTCTTCATCATGGTGTTGCTGGGTTTGACGTCGGTAGTCCCCGGCGTACCCAACCTGGTGCCGATGGAGCATCTCTTCGACGGCTTCGCCAGTAACGCCGTAATCTCCATTATCGCGGTGATGATCATCGGCGCCGGCCTCGACAAAACCGGTATTATGTCCAAGGTGGCCTCCTTCATCCTGCGGGTGGGCGGACAGACTGAGCGCCGGGTGATCCCCACCGTCTCGGGCACCGTGGGCGTCATCTCCAGCTTCATGCAGAATATCGGCGCCGCCGCCCTCTTTTTGCCGGTGATCTCGCGCATCTCGACCCGCACCGGCCTGCCGATGTCGCGGCTGCTGATGCCCATGGGCTTTTCCGCCATCCTTGGCGGCACCATCACCATGATCGGCTCCAGCCCATTGATCCTGCTCAACGACTTGATCATGACCTCCAATCGTGCCCTCCCCGAGGGGGTGGAGCCGATGGGTACCTTCGATCTCTTCGACGTCACCCCCATCGGATTGGCGCTGCTGGCCACCGGGATCCTTTACTTCATCATCGCCGGGCGGTTCGTGCTGCCGGTAACCTCCAGCAAGGGCAACGAGGGTGTCAGTACGCTGGAACACCTGCGCAACACCTACGGCTTGCACGGCGATATCCACGAGGTCACCCTGCAGACGGACAGTCCGTTGGTGGGCAAGACCATTGAGGAGGTGGAGGCACTCTTCCACCATCGCCTGACTGTCATCGCCATGGATAGTTCCGGCGACATGCGCATCGCTCCGGCACGGGACGTGGTGGTTTCCACCGGTAGCGTGCTGGCGCTCAACGGACCTCGGGAAGCGTTGGATGAGGCCACCGGCCGAAACCTCGGCTTCCAACACTACAGCAGTGAGTTGAACCACTTTGCCGAAGTGCTCAACCCCGGCCAAGCCGGCATCTCCGAGGTGGTGATCCCCCCCGGTTCCCAGATGATCGGCCGCTCGCTGCGCGACGTCCGCATGCGGAAAACCTACGGGATGGCGGTTCTTGCCGTCCATCGCGGCGAGGAGGTGATCCGCGAAAGCCTGCGCGACTTAGTGCTGCGCGCCGGCGACACCCTGGTCCAGCACAGCCGTTGGGAGGATCTCGCCGCACTGGAGAAGGATCGGAACTTCGCCGTGGTCACCACCGACTTCCCCCACGAGGAGACCCGTCCGCACAAGATCCCATTTGCGCTCCTGTTCTTCTTCATCGCCTTGGGACTGATCCTCTTCACCGATATCCGCCTCTCGATCGCGCTGATGACCGGCGCCATCGGCATGATCATCACCGGCGTGCTCACCGTCGATCAGGCCTACCGGTCGGTGGGGTGGCAATCGGTCTTCCTGCTGGCCAGCCTGATCCCTCTTGGCCTCGCGGTGGAAACCACCGGGACCGCCGCTTGGATCGCGTACCAGACCATGGCGCTGATGGGCGATGTCCCCATTTGGGTGCTCCAAGCGGCGCTGGCGGTACTGGCCACCTTCTTCACGCTGGTCATGTCCAACGTCGGCGCCACTGTGCTGCTGGTGCCGCTGGCGGTGAACATCGCCCTGCTGGCCGGGGCCAACCCGGCCATCTTCGCCTTGACCGTGGCGCTGGCCACGTCCAACTCATTCCTGATTCCGACGCACCAGGTCAACGCCCTGATCATGGGGCCGGGCGGTTACCGGGTGAAAGACTATATGCGGGCGGGGGGTATCATGACGATCCTCTTCCTGCTGGTTCTGATTCCGATGCTCAACATCGTCTTCTAGGGAAACGCTGGACAAGCCACTTTCCCGTTATTGCGAGCACTCCCGTCATTGCGAGCGCAGCGAAGCAATCTCCATGGGTTGA
>SKYL01000002.1 GCA_007127935.1 Halorhodospira sp.
GACGAACTTCACGGTCTCCATCGAGGCCGCCGAGGGCGTGACCACGGGGATCTCCGCCGCGGATCGGGCGCGTACGGTGCAGGCGGCCGTGGCGCCCCACGCCAAGCCGGAGGACATCGCTCAGCCGGGGCATATCTTCCCGCTGATGGCGCAGCCCGGCGGGGTGTTGACCCGGGCCGGGCACACCGAGGCCGGTTGCGATCTGGCCCGGTTGGCCGGGTTCGAGCCGGCGGCGGTGATCGTGGAGATCCTCAACGAGGACGGGACCATGGCCCGTCGCGACCACCTCATCGAGTTCGCCCGGGAGCACGGGCTGAAGGTGGGGACGGTGGCCGATCTGATCGCCTACCGGGTGCGCAATGAGCGCTCGGTGGAGCGGGTCGCTACCTGTGAGTTGCCCACGGAGTTCGGCCGGTTCCACTTCCACGCCTATCAGGACAACGTCGACGGGGCGCTCCACTTCGCGCTGGTGCGGGGGCAGCCGACGCCCGACGAGCCGGTGTTGGTGCGGGTCCATGTGGAGCACGTATTGCCCGATCTGTTCGGCGCCGAGGGGCCGGAGTGCGGCTGGCCGCTGCGGGCCGGTCTGGCCCAGGTGGCGAAGGAGGAGAACGGCGTCATCGTCGTTTTGCGCTCTTCCGATCCGACCCAGGAGATCCTGCGCCACATGCGCGTCTACCGCGATTTGCAGCGGGGTGAGCAGGGTGATGAGGCGGATGAGCCGGCGGCGCCCGATCTGCGGACCTACGGTCTCGGAGCGCAGATCTTGACCGATCTGGGGGTGCGGAAGATGCGGGTGCTCAGCGCGCCGAAGAAGATGCACGCCCTCTCCGGGTTCGGGATGGAGGTGGTGGAGTACGTGACGCCCCAATAACCGGCTGCAAGGTACAATCGGCGATCGATTTCTCGGTAACAGGTCAACTGTCATGCGAATCATTGAAGGAAATCTGGTGGCGCCGCAGGATGCCCGCTTTGCGCTGGTGGCCGCGCGGTTCAACGACTTTATCGTCGACCGTCTGGTGGACGGCGCCGCCGACACGCTGCGCCGGCACGGGGTGGCGGAGGATCGGCTGGAGTTGATCCGGGTCCCCGGCTCCTTTGAGTTGCCGCTGGCCGCGCGCCAAATCGCGGCCACGGGGCGCGCCGATGCGGTCATCGCCCTGGGGGCGGTGATCCGGGGCGAGACGGCGCACTTCGAGCATGTGGCCTCGGGCTGCGCCGGCGGGCTCTCCCAGGTGATGGTGGAGTACGGCGTGCCGGTGGCCTTCGGCGTGCTCACGGTGGACACCGTGGAGCAGGCCATCGACCGGGCCGGCACCAAGGCCGGCAACAAGGGCGCCGAGGCCGCCCTGGCGACCCTGGAGATGGTCTCCCTCCTGCCCCAACTGCAAGCATGAGCCGACGCGGCGGTGGCGAGAACCAGCGCCGGCGCCGGGCGCGCTCCCGCCTGGTCCAGGCGCTCTACCAGCAGTTGTTGACCGGACAGCCGCCGGAGGAGATCGAGCGGCAGTTTCTGGCCGAGGGGCTGGAAGGGTGCGACATCGCCTACTTCCGGGAGTTGCTTCACGCCGTGCCCGCCGCCGCCGAGGCGCTGGAGGCCCGGTTCGTGCCGCTGCTGGACCGGCCGCTGGCGCAGATCGATCCGGTGGAGCGGGCGGTGCTCCTGTTGGGGGCGTACGAACTGGCGGAACGGATCGAGGTGCCCTACCGGGTGGTGATCCATGAGGCGGTGGAGTTGGCCAAGCGGTTCGGCGCCGATCAGTCCCACCGCTACATCAACGGCGTGCTTGACCGGTTGGCGGGCCAATTAGAGTTACGGGCGGCGGAACGCGCCGCCGCGAAGGCCGGGCGGTGAGCGGCGGCGAGGCGGAACTGATCCGGACCTACTTCCGGGGGATGACCGCCTCCCAAGAAGGCGTGGTGCTGGGGGTCGGCGACGATGCGGCCCTGCTGCGCCCCCGGCCGCAAAGATGGCTGGCCGCCTCCTGCGATACCCTCATCGGCGGCGTCCACTTCCCCGAGGACGCGCCGCCGGAGGCCGTCGGCCATCGGGGGCTGGCGGTCAATCTCAGTGACATGTCGGCGATGGGCGCGGCCCCGGCGTGGGCGTTGCTGTCGCTGACCCTCCCCGAGGAAGACCCGGCGTGGCTGGACGGTTTCAGCCGCGGCTTCGCCGCGCTGGCCGACGGCCACGGCGTGGCGCTGGTGGGTGGTGACACCACCCGGGGATCGCTCAGCATTACGGTGACGGTGCTGGGCCACGTGGCCGAGCATGGGGCGCTGTGCCGTGGGGGCGCACGGCCGGGAGACGGGATCTGGGTCACCGGCACCCTGGGGGACGCCGCTCGTGGGCTGGAGTGCTGGCGAACCGGGCCGCATCCACTGACCGGGGACGCGGCATGGCTGGCCGGCCGCCTGCTGCGCCCGGAGCCCCGCGTCGCCGCCGGTCGGGCGTTGGCCGGGACGGCGACGGCGGCCATCGATCTCTCCGACGGTCTCGCGCTCGATCTCTCCCGGCTGTTGGGCGAGAGCGGCGCCGGCGCCACCCTCGACCTGGATGCGCTGCCGGCCTCCGACGCCTTCCGCGCCGCCGACGGCGAAGTGCGCCACATGCTCCACGGCGGGGACGACTACGAACTCTGTTTCACGTTGCCGCCCGCGGCGGAGGGAGGGATCGGGGAGATCCAGCGGTCGGCCGGAGTGGCGATGACGCGCATCGGCACCGTGGACGCGGAACCGGGGCTGCGGGGCCGCGCCGGCGGCGCCGTCCGGACGGTGGAGCCCCGGGGCTACGACCATTTCGGAGGGACGCGATGAGCGGGCGTTTCGAATTGCGGCGGCCGTTGCACTTCTGCGCCGTGGGCTTCGGCCTCGGTCTGGCGCCGGTGGCGCCGGGGACGGTCGGGACCCTGGCCGCGCTGCCGTTCTATCTGCTCCTGATGGGACTGCCGCCGTGGCTCTACCTGGCAGCGACGGTCGCCGCCGGGGTGGTGGGCGTTCACATCTGCGGGCGCGCCGCCGACGATGTCGGTGTACCCGACCACTCCTCCATCGTTTGGGACGAGATCGTCGGCTTCCTTGTGGCGGCGTGGCCTCTGCTCTGGGGCGTGACCCTGGGGTACGGGATGTGGGCCGACCTGGCGGCGGTCTTCCTGCTGTTCCGCTTCTTCGACGCGGTGAAACCGTGGCCGATCTCCTTCTTGGACCGGCGGCTGCACGGGGGGGTCGGGATCATGGTGGACGACTTGGCGGCAGGAGTGGCTGCGGCGCTGGTCTTGGTAGGTATGGCGCTACTGGTCGGCTGAGGCTGAGGCGAGATGATTGGCGGGGCGGGGGGGGGGGGGTGTCCCTACGGGGGCGTCCGACGGCATGGATGCCGTCGGTGAGCGTACATGGACGTATTCACAGCGTCCCCCGTAGGGACC
>SKYL01000217.1 GCA_007127935.1 Halorhodospira sp.
CCCCGGTATCCTCGCCGATGGCTTGGTTAGCCGCCGTGTACTTCTTGTGGATTCGCCCCTGGCGGGGCTACACTAGGCCCGCTTTTTGAGAGGCGGAATAAGATTAGAGCGTAGAGGCAGGAGTGATTCATGTCCCTTAATGCAGAGCAGAAGGCAGAAATTCTCGGCGAGTTCAAGCGGTCTCCGTCGGATACCGGATCCCCGGAGGTCCAGATCGCGCTGCTTTCTGCGCGGATCCAGCATCTCACCCAACATTTCGCGGAACACAAGCAGGACCACCACTCCCGCCAAGGACTGCTGCGGTTGGTCAGCCAGCGCCGCAAGCTCCTGGACTATCTCCACCGCAAGGACCTGAGCCGCTATCAAGACGTCATCGCGCGGCTCGGTCTGCGTAAGTAAGTGGTCGTAAGGAGCCGATTGCATGAGCAAGCTTGAACTGAACCCGGTACGCCGTACGTTCCAGTACGGAGAGCACACCGTGACGCTGGAGACCGGGGGCATCGCCCGGCAGGCCGACGGCGCCGTGATGGTGGACATGTCCGATACGGTGGTCCTGGTCACCGCCGTCGGCAACAAGGACCCGGGGTCGGCCCGGGACTTCTTGCCGCTGACGGTCAACTACCAGGAGCGTACCTACGCCGCGGGCCGCATCCCCGGCGGGTTCTTCAAGCGCGAGGGGCGCCCGACGGAGAAAGAGACGCTGACCTGCCGTCTCATCGACCGGCCGCTGCGCCCGCTCTTCCCCGAGGGCTTCTATCAGGAAGTCCAGATCATCGCGACGGTGCTGTCGCTGAACAACGAGGTCGACCCGGATATCCCGGCGATGATCGGCGCCTCGGCGGCGCTGGCGCTCTCCGGCATCCCCTTCGACGGCCCCATCGGCGCCTGCCGCGTGGGCTACCTGGACGGCCAGTTCGTTCTCAATCCCACCTTCTCCCAAACGTCCGCGTCGGATCTCGACCTGGTGGTGGCCGGCACCGACGATGCCGTGCTCATGGTGGAGTCCGAGGCCAACTTCCTGCCCGAAGCCACCATGCTCGACGCGGTCCTCTTCGGCCACGAGCAGATGCAGAAGGCGATCCAGGCCATCAACGAGCTGGCCGCCGAGGCCGGCAAGCCGCGCTGGGAGTGGCAGGCGCCGCCCCGCACCGAGGGGCTGGAAGAGAAGGTGGCCGGGGCGGTCAAGGACGATCTCACCGCCGCCTACCAGATCGCCGACAAGCAGGAGCGCCAGACCCGCGTCGCCGAATTGAAGGAGCGGACCGTGTCCGCCCTGGCCGACGACGAGCGCGAGGGATGGAGCGCCGGCGACGTCGCCGGGGCGTTCAAGTCGTTGGAGAAGAAGGTGGTGCGTGGCCGCATCATCGCCGGCGAGCCCCGCATCGACGGCCGCGATACCCGCACCGTCCGCCCGTTGAACATCCAGACCGGGGTCCTGCCCCGGACGCACGGCTCCGCGCTCTTTACCCGCGGCGAGACCCAGGCCATCGTCGTCACCACGTTGGGCACCGCCCGCGACGCGCAGGTCATTGACGCCCTGGAGGGCGAGCGGCGCGACGCCTTCATGCTCCACTACAACTTCCCGCCGTACTGCGTCGGAGAGACCGGCTTCGTCGGTACCCCGAAGCGCCGGGAAGTGGGCCACGGCAAGCTGGCCAAGCGCGGTCTCCAGGCCGCGGTGCCCACCACCGACGAGTTCCCCTACGTCATCCGCGTGGTCTCCGAGGTGACGGAGT
The DNA here is from genome assembly GCA_007127935.1 of Halorhodospira sp. Taxonomy (GTDB): domain Bacteria; phylum Pseudomonadota; class Gammaproteobacteria; order Nitrococcales; family Halorhodospiraceae; genus SKYL01. Next base: position 1,737 of record SKYL01000217.1, read on the forward strand.
CCAACGGCTCGTCGTCGATGGCCACCGTCTGCGGCACCAGCCTCTCGCTGATGGACGCCGGTGTGCCGTTGAAGAGCCCGGTGGCCGGTATCGCCATGGGTTTGATCAAGGAAGAGAACGGCTTCGCCGTGCTCACCGACATCCTCGGTGACGAAGATCACCTGGGCGACATGGACTTCAAGGTGGCCGGTTCCGCCGAAGGGGTCACCGCCCTGCAGATGGATATCAAGATCCAGGGGATTACCCGCGAGATCATGGAGCAGGCGCTGGCCCAGGCCCGTGACGGCCGCATCCATATCCTGGAGCAGATGAACGCAGTTATCAGCAAGCCGCGGGAGCAGATGTCCGAGTACGCCCCGCGCCTGCTGACGATGAAGATCGATCCCGACCGCATCCGCGATGTCATCGGCAAGGGCGGCGCCACCATCCGTGCCCTGACCGAGGAGACCGGGACCACCATCGATATTTCCGACGACGGCATCGTGGTCATCGCCTCCGCCGACAAGGCGGCCGCCGAGGAGGCGAAGCGGCGGATCGAACTGCTCACCGCCGACGTGGAAGTGGGCAAGATCTATGAGGGGCGCGTCGCCAAGCTCATGGACTTCGGCGCCTTCGTCAACATCCTGCCGGGCCGGGACGGGTTGGTGCATATCTCCCAGATCTCCAACGAGCGGGTGGCCAACGTCGCCGATGAACTCTCCGAGGGGGAGACGGTGCGCGTCAAGGTGCTCGAAGTGGACCGCCAGGGCCGCATCCGGCTCTCCATGAAGGCGGTGGACGAGGAGTCCTGATCCGGCGGAGTCCCGGCCGATAAGGCCGGGGTTGTCGCGCCCGCCTGCCACCCCCACCACTTGAAGATGGTGGCAGGCGGAGACGGCAGATGTCTTTTCTCGATTCCATTGATCCCCGGTGTGACGCTCTTATCGTGGTGGATGTCCAGCCGGACTTCATGCCCGGGGGCCCGTTGCCCGCCCAAGGCGGGGACGAGGTGGTGGCGCCCATCTCCCGTCTGCTGGATGCCGACCGCTTCCGGCACGTGGTGGCGACCCAGGATTGGCATCCGCCGGACCACGTCTCCTTCGCCTCCAGCCATCCGGGCCGGGCGCCCTTCGAGACCGTGGAGTTGTACGGGGCGGAGCAGGTGCTATGGCCGGATCACTGCGTCCAGGGCACCGGCGGCGCCCAACTCCATCCCGGCGTGCCGTGGGAGAAGGCCGGACTCATCCTGCGCAAGGCCACCGACCCCCGTGTCGACTCCTACAGCGGTTTCCGTGAGAACGTCGCCCCCGACGGCGGGCGCCCGTCCACCGGGCTGGCCGGCTACCTGCGGGACATCGGTGTCGAATCCATCTACGTGTGCGGCGTGGCGCGCGATTACTGCGTCAAGTGGACCGCAGAGGACGGCGTCGCCGCCGGCTTCCGCGTCCACGTCCTCTGGCCGTTGACCCGGCCGGTCGATGGGGCCGCCGACGAGGCGGTCCGGCGCGATCTGACGCGGGCCGGAGTGACGATCGTTGATGAGATGGACACTTTGTAAAGGAGCATTTGAGGTATGAATGGAGCATAATTTACAATTATGCAAAGACGCGGTAAACGGTTATGGTGTGCGCCGTTCGGCGCCGCCGGCGTTTCCAACCGGGAGGTGGAATGAACGCACAGAGTGACGGGGTCGGTGAGCGGGCC
>SKYL01000006.1 GCA_007127935.1 Halorhodospira sp.
AACATGATGACTCCTTGAGCGAAACAGGGGCTCAGAGGGAGCGTTATCGTGATCTCGGGTGAGAAGTACCGATTGCCAGGACAGTCCCCACCAAGCAGTGGGGTCGAACAACTGACAGCCTACCACGTATGGCCCCGGAAACGCGGAATTGGCCCGTGGCATGGCCATTGCCGAGCCAGCTTCAATCCGCAGCGCTTTGACCTTTGCCGGGGCGCCGCGCCTCCCCTTGCGGGCCGGGGCCTTTTCGAGCAGTTCCAGGCACTCCGCGTGGGTCAGCGACTCGGGCTCCCGCTCTTTGGGAATGCGCGCGTTCTTGTCGCCGTTGGTGATGTACGGCCCGTAACGGCCGCGCAGCACGCGGACGCCGTCGCCGAAGTCGTGGATGGTGCGGTTGGCGTCGGCCACCTTCTTCTCGCGCACCAATTCCAGCGCCCGCTCCCGGGTGATGGTGTACGGGTCCTCGCCCTTGGGGATGGAGACGAACTTCTTGCCGTAACGGACGTAGGGACCGAAGCGGCCGATGTTGACCTGCATCTCTTCGCCCTCTTCCGTCTCGCCCATGTCCCGGGGCAATTGGAAGAGCACCAGCGCCTCGTCCAGCGTGATCGTGTCCATGCTCTGACCGGGGCGTAGCCCGGCGAAGCGGGGCTTCTCCTCGTCGTCCTTGGAGCCGATCTGGACAAAGGGTCCGTAGCGGCCCACCCGGACCGTTACCGGCTTGCCGCTCTTGGGGTCGGTGCCGATCTGCCGGGCACGCACCGCCTCCTCCCGGGAGACGCCTTTCTTCTCTTCCACTTGGCGCTGGAACGGTTCCCAGAACTCTTCCAGCAGCGGGATCCACTCGCGCTCGCCGCGGGAGATGGCGTCCAGGTCGTCCTCCAGGCGGGCGGTGAAGTCGTAGTCGACGTACCGCTCGAAGTGCTCGGTGAGGAACTGATTGACCACCCGGCCGATGTCGGTGGGGATGAAGCGCTTGCCGTCCATCTCCACGTAGTTGCGCTGCTGGAGGGTGGAGATGATGGAGGCGTAGGTGGAGGGGCGGCCGATGCCGTGCTCCTCCAGGGCGCGCACCAGGCTCGCCTCGGTGTAGCGGGGCGGCGGCTCGGTGAAGTGCTGTTCGGGCCGGATGGCGGCCAGCCGCACCCGCTCGCCCTCTTTCATCGCGGGCAGGAACTTCTCGCCGCTGTCGTCCTTGCCGTCGTCGGTCCCCTCCCGGTAGACCGCCATGAAGCCGGGGTCGGCCACGGTGGAGCCGGTGGCGCGGAAGAGGTGCCGGGTGTCGCCGCCCGGCGCCAGGTCGACCGCCACGGTGTCGATGGTGGCGTGCTTCATCTGGCTGGAGACGGCCCGCTTCCAGACCAGTTCGTAGAGCTTGTGCTGCTCCGGCGCCAGGACGCCCCGCAACTCGTCGGGGTGGCGCGCCGCCGAGGTGGGGCGGATCGCTTCGTGGGCCTCCTGGGCGTTCTTGGAGCGGGTCTTGTAGACCTGGGGTTTGGCCGGCAGGGCGCCCTCACCGTAACGGCCGGCGATGACTTCACGCATCTCGGCCACCGCCTCCCGGGAGAGGACCACCGAGTCGGTCCGCATATAGGTGATCAGGCCGACGTTCTCGCCGCCGCCGATATCCATGCCTTCGTAGAGTTGCTGCGCCACCCGCATGGTGCGGCTGGCGGTGAAGCCGAGCTTGCGCGCCGCCTCCTGTTGCAGGGTGGAGGTGATGAACGGTGCGGATGGGTTGCGGCGGCGCTGTTTGCGCTCCACCGCGGCCACCAGGAGTTCGCCGCCGGCCTCGGCGGCGCCGGCCGCCGCTTGCAACGCCGCCTCCACCTCGCGGGCGCGGTCCTCGCCGGTGATGGAGAACTGCTTCAGCTTCTCGCCGTCGAAGACCGCCAGCTTGGCGGCGAACGCCTCCTTCCCCTTGGCCGCGTCCGCCTCCACGGTCCAGTACTCTCGGGGCTCGAAGCGCTCGATCTCCAGCTCCCGCTCCACGATCATCCGCAACGCGGGACTCTGGACCCGCCCGGCGGAGAGCCCGCTGGTGATCTTGCGCCAGAGCAGCGGTGAGAGGTTGAAGCCGACCAGGTAGTCCAGCGCCCGGCGCGCCTGCTGGGCGTTCACTAGCTCGTGGGAGACCTCGCGGGGGTGCTCCATGGCCTCGCGGATGGCGCCCTCGGTGATCTCGTGGAAGACGACGCGGTAGACCGGGATGTCGCGCAGGACGCCCTTCTCCCGCAGCAACTCCAGCAGGTGCCACGAGATGGCCTCGCCCTCCCGATCAGGGTCCGTCGCGAGGTAGAGGGCGTCGGCCTTCTTGAGTTTGGAGGCGATGCTCTCCACATGGCGCGCGTTCTTGTCGATGGGCGCGTACTTCATGCGGAAGCCGTGCTCCGGGTCCACCGCCCCCTCCTTGGGGACAAGGTCGCGCACATGGCCATACGAGGCGGCCACCTCGAATCCGTCTCCGAGGTACTTGTTGATGGTGCGCGCCTTGGCGGGCGACTCGACGATGACCAGGCTTTTACCCATCAGGCACACGCTGCCGTTGTTGCGATACGGGGAATCATAGACACGGGGAGGCTGGAGGGGACGTGGGCGGTAAAGTCAGTGCACCAAGTGGGTCGGTACATCGAACATGAGGTTCTCCATCCAGGTGTACGCCTCCTCTTCGCCGGGCCGGTTGAACAGGACCATGAGGATGATCCACTTGACGGTATCGAGATCCACGTCCTGATCGTCCAGGGCGAGGATGCGGTCGAGCACCAGTTCGCGGCTCTCCGCGTTGAGGATGCCGACTTGTTCCAGGTAGAGCACGAAGCCGCGGGTCTCGGTGTCGAGGCGCAGCAGTTCGGGCTCGCCGTAGATCCGGATGGAGCGGCCGCCGCCGGCCGGTGACGCCGGCAATGTGCGGGTGTCGGCCAGGCCGTCGAGCCACTCGAACGCCTTGCGGATCTCGGCGCCGGTAAAGCCGGCCTCGTGGAGTTCGTCCTCCAGCGAGTCGCGGTCTACGCCGGGCTCGTCGTCGTTGTACATGTAGTTTTCGAAGAGGTACATCAGTACTTCAAATACGTTTTGCTTCATTATCGGCCCTCTGGCCCACACCTTAGGTAGCGCCCGCCCGGGAGCACGGTCACCAAGCCCTTCAGCTCCGTCGCCAGCAGAATGGAGGAAAGGCTACCGGGCGTCAATCCGGTTCTCCTCAGGAGGGTGTCGAAAGTCGCTGGATCGTAACCGATGGCGTTTAGGACGGCGGCTTCTTCTTTTTGGGGCTTCGTTGGGGGCGGCGCTATTTGATCTTCCGGTGGCGGGGCGAGCGGCCGGGTGCCGGGCTCACCGGACGCGCCCTTCGGGTTCCCTGCGCTGCTCGCCCGATCGGGACCGCGCGCAAAAACTCGCGTCGCTGGCGCGCCGCTCAGACAG
>SKYL01000187.1 GCA_007127935.1 Halorhodospira sp.
CAAGCGCCACGAGCCCCCGGCGGAGGGGCGGATTCGGGATGTTGTGCCGGACGCGGACTACGGCGTCATCGAGACCGACGATGGGCGCGAGCTGCGGTTTACCCGCAACAGCGTGGTGGACGGAGGCTTCGACCAACTGAAGGCGGGCGTTCGCGTCCGTTACGTGGAGGCGGAGGGCGCCGAGGAGCCGGCCGCCAGCACTGTACATATCGTGGGCACGCCCCACGCCGGATAGAGGGGAAAGCCATGCCCGTGGGTGATTACTGTACCCGTGAAGTGATCGTGATGGACGGCGACGAGCCGGTCCATGTGGCCGCCGAACTGATGCGCCGTCACCACGTCGGCGACGTGGTGCTGGTGGAGCAGCGGGAGGACGGCCGGCGGGTCCCCGTGGGCATCGTTACCGACCGCGACCTGGTGGTGGAGCTGCTGGCCCCCGGCGTCGCCCTGGAGGGGTTGGCGGCGCGGGATATCGTCACCGACCCCCTGGTCCGGGTACAGGAGGGCGGCAGTCTTTTCGACGCCCTGGAACAGATGCGCGCCCACCGCATTCGCCGGGTCCCCGTGGTGGCGGCCGATGGCGCCCTGGTGGGCATCCTGACCGTGGACGACGTCATCGGCCTGCTGGCCGAGATGGCCGTGGCGCTCGGCGGCGTGGCCGAACGGCAGGCCGACCGAGAGGCACGGCGGCGCCCTTGAGACGGCGGCCACCGCAGTAACCCGTCATTGCGAGCGCAGCGAAGCAATCTCCATGGGTTGGCGTTGCAAGACGTTCTCGATACAACCCCAAGCGCATCATGTTGACGGTTGACCCGTATGCAGACTATGTTCGGTCTGCTCTTGGTGCGTGATGAAACAATCGAGACAAATCAAGCCGATCAGCTACTTAAAGGCCCATGCCGCGGGAATCTTGCGTAATCTATCGGGGCAGGGGGAGAGATATGAGTAGAGTAGTTCAACGAGATAATGTGCTGGAAATTCTGCGGCGGTTCAAGGAAGACCGCGGGGAGACCTATGGTATTACAAGAATTGGAGTGTTTGGATCGGTGGCACGAGGAGATTCCCGGTCGGGCAGTGATATCGATATCGTGTATGAAACGGACACACCGAATTTGTTCCGGGCTTCCCATATGCGCCAGGAACTTGAGGAAATGATGGGTCGTCATGTGGATGTGATTCGGCTGAGGCAGCACATGAACCCCAGGCTAAGGGCGCGTATTAAGCGGGAAGCTTGCTATGTCTGATGTGGCCCTGATCATTGAGCGACTGGAGGATGTGTTGGAAGCGCTGGAGCGAATCCCCCGCCGGTTTGCTGGAATCATCAGGCCCGAAGATTTTCAGGATAGCGCCGACGGGCAGGATCGGCTGGATGCCATCTGCATGGTCCTGGTCGGGGTTGGCGAGGCATTCAAGCAAATCGACCGGCAAACCAAGGGTGAACTCTTGGCTCGGTATCCAGATGTTGACTGGACGGGTGTAAAGGGTGTTCGGGACGTGATTGCGCACGGTTACTTTGATGTCGATGCCGAGGAGGTGTTTGATATCTGCAAGAACGATATCCCGGTGCTGATTAATACGGTCCGAACCATGCTCAAGGATCTTGCCGATGACACCGCACGCTAAGCGACAGCTGCTTCTCTTTGCCCCCGGATGTCAACGAATCCTGTTGCCCCTTGCTGGACGACACGGCAAAGAAAAAGCCCGCTGTTACGCGGGCTTGAGGACTTCGTTGGATGGTGCTGGATGTTGAATTGGTGGAGGCGGCGGGAATCGAACCCGCGTCCGCAAGAGCTCCGCCGTCGGATCTACATGCTTAGCCGAGCCTATTGTGATTTAACCGATGGGCGCCCGACCGGCAGGGCCTCCCATCCGCGAGCCCGATGAGTTTCGCGCCGTCGAAACGGGCCGATTCGGCGACGCTAGCCTGTGTGTCTGTCTGTCCGCCGATGGGCACAGGCACCGATCGGGAACAGCCGGCGGGTTTTAGGCCGCCAGGGCGTAGCTGTCGTCGTTGGCAGCTATTTTACTTTACAGCCTGTTTAACGAGGTGGACTGCGACCTCGGCATGCACCTCGGGTTTTGCGACCTACGTCGAAGCCATGTCGCCCCCTATGTTCGAGAAGACAGTCTACGCCGGTGATGGTTCCCCAACAAGGACCGCGGGCCGGCGTCAGACGGAGTGCTTCATGATCCGCTCGCGTTGCCGCTGCCAGTCCCGTTCCTTCTTGTCGGCCCGCTTGTCGTGCTGCTTCTTGCCCTTGGCCAGGCCGATCTCCAGCTTCGCCCGGCCGCGCTTCCAGTAGAGGCGCAGCGGGACCACGGTGTAGCCGGCCCGCTCCACGGCGCCGATGAGGCCGTCTAGTTCCCGGCGGTGGAGCAGCAGCTTGCGCGTCCGCGTGGGGTCGGGGTGGATGTGGGTGGAGGCGGTGGGCAGCGGGGTGATGTTGCAGCCGATCAGCCACGCCTCGCCGCGCCGGACCAGCACGTGGCTCTCGGTGAGGTTGACCCGCTTGGCCCGCAGGGACTTGACCTCCCACCCCTCCAGGGCCAGGCCCGCCTCGAAGCGCTCCTCGACGAAGTACTCGAAGCCCGCCTTACGGTTGTGGGCGATCTGGTTGTCGTCGGCCCGTTTATTCTTTCCGGCTTTTTTGCTCACGGCGGGCATTGTAGCGGTGTCGGGTGTGCGCCGAAACACCACTTGTCGTTACCTCTTTCGGGCCGCAGAATGTGGACCGAGGAAGGCGCGCAGAAAATGACCGCAAGGGAGTCCCGGCCTTATGCCCACCATCCATCGCACCGCCCTGGTCCCCTATACCCCCGAAGAGATGTACGACTTGGTCAACGACGTGGAGCGGTACCCGGAGTTCATCCCGTGGTGCGAGCGGGTGGAGGTGCTATACCGCGATAAGGAGTCCACGCGGGCGCGGCTCACGTTCGCCAAGGGGGTGGTGGAGAAGTCGTTCGTCACCGCCAACCGCCATCAGCACGGCAAGATGATCGACATCCGCTTGGTGGAGGGGCCGTTCCGCCGCCTGGAGGGGTATTGGCGGTTTGAGCGGATCGGGGAGGGCGCGGCCAAGGTGGTGCTCGACATGGAGTTCGAGTTCTCCAACCGGGTGGTGGCCTTCGCCTTCGGCAAGATCTTCACGCCGGTGGCCAACCGCTTGGTGGACTCGTTCGTCCAGCGCGCCCGGGAGGTGTATGGCGAGCGCGAGGTCTAGCGGCGCTGAGGTGGTGGATGTGGAGGTGGCCTACGCCGGTCCGGGGGGGCAGGCGGTGATTCCGGTACAGGTTCCGGCCGGGACCACGGTGATGGCCGCCATCGAGCGCTCCGGCCTCCTGGAGCGGTTTCCCGAGATCGATTGGGCGGTGAACACCGTGGGCGTCTTCGGCCGCCGGGTCGATCCGG
>SKYL01000313.1 GCA_007127935.1 Halorhodospira sp.
CCGCCTCGGCGGCGGCCTCGGCGGCCGCCTGCTCGGCGGCGACCCGGGCGGCCTCTTCCTCCGCCTCGAGGCGGCGCCGCTCCTCTTCCAGGATCCGCTCCAACTGCTCGGCGTCGCGCTTCAGCTCCTCGGCCTCCACCGCGCTGCGCTTGACGTAGGTGCGGCGGCGCCGAACCTCCACGTTGACGGTCCGGGTCTGCCGCGTCCCGCGCGTGCCGGCACCGGTGCCGGCGGGCACCCGCAACTGGCTCTGGCTACGCCGTTTCAGGGTGATCTTCGGTGGCCCCGCGTCATCCCCCTTCTCCGTCGCCTCGGGTTGCCCCTGGCGCAGATAGGACAGCAGCGCCGCCTTGTCGTCATCGGAGAGCGTCGCCGAGACGTCCCGGGCCTCGATCCCAGCGGCCTCCAGCTGCGACAGCAGCCGTTCCGCGGGAATGCCCGCCGTCTCCGCAAACTCTTTTACAGTCGTTTCCGCCATACTTTTCTCCGGTCCGCGATCCAGGCCGAGGGTTGAGGCGCGTACACGCCTTTACCCGGCGTCCTCCTTGGGCTCGCTGTCGGCGAACCACGGCTCGCGAGCCTTCATAATCAGACGCCCGGCACGCTCCTCGTCCATCTCGTCGATCTCCATGAGTTCGTCCACGGAGAGTTCGGCCAGGTCCTCGACATCGGTGATTCCCCGCCGGGCCAATTCACCGGCGGTCGCCTCGTCCATCCCTTCCATCGCCAACAGCGCCTCGGTGGGCTGGCCGCCGGCCTCCTCCGTTTCGGCGCGGGCCAGCAACACATCCCGCGCCCGTGCCCGCAACGCTTCCACGATCTCTTCATCGAACTCCTCCACTTCCAGGAGTTCCGCCGTGGGCACGTAGGCCACTTCCTCCATACTCGAGAAGCCCTCCTGCACCAGGATGGAGGCGACCTCGTCGTCCACCCCCAACTCCTCCACGAAGAGCTGCTGCAATTCGTCGGCCTCCCGCTGGCTCTTCGCCTCCGCCTCCTCGGCGGTCATCACGTTGAGCTCCCAGCCGGTCAACTCACTGGCCAAACGCACGTTCTGGCCGCCCCGGCCAATGGCCTGGGAGAGTTGCTCCTCGGCCACGGCGATATCCATGGCGCCGCGGTCCTCGTCGACCACGATGGATTCCACTTCCGCCGGGGCCAGCGCGTTGATGACAAACTGGGCGGGGTTCTCGTCCCACGGGATGATGTCGATCCGCTCTCCGGCCAGCTCGTTGGAGACCGCCTGCACCCGCGAGCCGCGCATGCCGACGCACGCCCCCACCGGGTCGATGCGGGGGTCGAGCGCGCGCACCGCGATCTTGGCCCGGACACCGGGCTCCCGGGCCGCGCCCATGATCTCGATGAGGCCCTGTCCCACCTCGGGGACCTCCAGTTTGAACAACTCTTCCAAAAACTCGTTGCAGGTCCGGCTGACGAAGAGTTGCGGACCGCGTGGTTCGGGGCGCACATCCCGCAGGTACCCACGCATGCGGTCATTGGGCCGGACCGACTCCCGGGGGATCAAATCTTCACGCCCCACCAGCGCCTCGGCGTTCTCCCCCAGGTCGAGGATGGCGCTGCCCCGCTCCATTCGCTTGACGGTGCCGGTCACCAACTCACCGATGCGGTGGTGATAGGCGTCCACCACCTGGGCGCGCTCCGCCTCGCGCACCTTCTGCACGATGACCTGCTTGGCGGTCTGGGCGGCGATCCGGCCGAACTCCACCGACTCCATGGGCTCTTCCACGAAGTCGCCGACTTGGAGGTTGGGGTCTTGGGCCCGGGCCGCCTCCAGGGTGATCTGCCGGGCGGGAGACTCCACCGCCTCCTCGTCCTCCACCACCTCCCAACGCCGGAAGGTCGAGTACTCACCGGTGGACCGGTCCACGGCCACCCGCGCGTCGACATCTTCGGCGTGGCGCTTGCGCGTGGCCGAGGCCAACGCGGCCTCGATGGCCTCGAAGATCACCTCACGGTCGACCCCCTTCTCATTGGAGGTGGCCTCCACGACCAACAGAATCTCTCTGCTCATACCTCGGAACTCCGATATCTACAACGCCGTTTCCATTACGGATCAAGGTCCAACCGTGCCTTCTCGATCAGCTCCAACGGCACGCGCAATGGACCGCCGTCGGCCTCGGTGACCACTACATACTCGCCGTCGAGCCCACCCAACAAACCCCGCACCCGGCGGCGTCCGTCATAGAGCTCCCGCAAGCGCAAGCGGATCCGTTCGCCACGGAAACGCTCATAGTCCGACGCCTTGAAGATGGGCCGATCCAGCCCGGGCGAGGAAACCTCCAGCACGTAGGCGCCCTGGATCGGGTCCTCCACATCGAGCACACCGCTCACCTGGTGGCTGACGGCCTCGCAATCCCCGAGCCCGACTCCGCCCTCGGCATCGATATAGAGCCGTACCGTGCTCTGCCGTTTGCCGCTCTGGAATTCCACGCCCACCAGCTCATAGCCCATGGCCGTGATGACCGGCTCCAGCAATTCCGTAAGGGACTCCTCATGCATCATTCAAAAACACCACAAACGAAAAGAGGGCCACGAAGGCCCTCCCCTCGGCCGCCCGCAGACCGTGGAGCCTGCGGCGGCGATATGGAGAAAGGGCCGCTAAACGGCCCCTTCGAGGTTTGGTAGCGGGGGCAGGATTTGAACCTGCGACCTTCGGGTTATGAGCCCGACGAGCTGCCAGACTGCTCCACCCCGCAACTGACAACGCGGATTATAGGGATATGGCCTGATTCTTTCAAGAACCATCAGCCGCCCCACTCCCTCAACCGCCGAAGGCGGCCACGCAGGCGGAGATCAGCCGCTCAGGGAAGATGCCCAGCACCAGGACCGCCGCGCCGTTGGCCACGAGGACCGCGCGCACCGCGACCGAACCGCCGGCCCGCTCCATCTCCGCGCCGTCTTCCCGGCGGTCGAAGTAGACGCACTTGAGGACCCGCAGGTAGTAGAACGCACCGATGACCGCAGCCAGCACCGCGAAGATCACCAGGGCGATCATGCCGGCGTCCACCGCGGCCTTGAGGACCAGGTACTTGGCGTAGAAGCCGACGGTGCCGGGGATGCCGGTCATGGAGACCATCACCAGCAGCATCACCAGCGCCAGCACCGGGTTGTGCTGGTTGAGACCCTTGAGGTCGTCGATCTGCTCCGCCTCGAAGCCGGCCCGCGACAGGGCGATGACCAGGCCGAAGGCGCCGGCGGCCATGATGCCGTAGGCGATGACGTAGAAGAGCGCCGCCGCCTGACCGGCCTCGGTGCCGACGCTCAGCCCGATGAGGATGAAACCGGCGTGAGCGATGGCGGAGTAGGCCAGCATCCGCTTGATGTTGCTCTGGGCTATGGCGGCCAGGTTGCCCAGCAGCAGCGACGCCACGGCCAGCAGGATCAAC
>SKYL01000180.1 GCA_007127935.1 Halorhodospira sp.
GCCGCCGCTTCATCCTGAAGAACGACGGCATGGGGTTCTCCTTCCACGACACCACCATCAAGAAGGGCGCCGAGATCTTCATTTGGTACGCCAACCACTTGGAGTCGGTCTACTGCATCGCGGGCAAGGGCGAAATCGAGGTGGTGGGCGGCGAGACCTACCGCATCGAGCCCGGCGTCCTCTACGCCCTGGACGGCCACGAGAAGCACTACCTGCGGGCGGAGGAGGAGTTGCGCATGATGTGCGTCTTCAACCCGCCGCTCACCGGCCGCGAGGTCCACGACGAGCAGGGGACGTATCCGCTGTTGGACGATTGACACGGGCGGGGGCGGAGGTGGTGGCCGTTCCAGGTCGTGCCGACTAAGGTCTGTAGTACATCCTGACGACCCGGCACCGCCCCATGACCCGATCCGCCCTCTCCGTCCACCGGTTGCCCACACTGCCACGGGTAATTTTGTGCCTGGCGGCCTTTTTGGCCTTCCCCTTCACCGCCCACGCCGACCGGCTACCCGACACCATCGAGCAGGTACGGCCGGCGGTGGTGGGGATCGGCACCTACATGCCGACACGCTCGCCACGGGTCCATTTCCGAGGGACCGGATTCGTGGTGGAAGACGGGCTGGCGGTGATGACCAACCAGCACGTGCTGCCGACCCTCGTCGACCAGGAGCGCCGGGAGCGGATCGTGGTGCTGGCCGGGGAACCAGGGAAACCCGAGTTGCGGGAGGCGGAGGTCGTGACCCAATCGCGGGAGAACGACCTGGCGGTGTTGCGCATTGACGGATCGCCGTTGCCGGCCCTCGCCGTCGGCGACCCCAACCGGCTGCGGGAGGGGGTGGCGGTGGCCTACACCGGCTTCCCCATTGGGATGATCCTTGGCTTCTACCCGGTGACCCACACCGCCATCATCTCTGCCCGCACCCCGATGGCCCTGCCGGCGATGCGGGACAGCGAACTCGACCCGGCCCACATTGCCCGGCTGCGGCGCGAGGAGCGGCCGATGGTCTTCCAACTGGACGGCACGGCCTACCCGGGGAACAGCGGCAGCCCGGTCTACGACATAGAGACCGGGGCAGTCTACGCGGTCCTCAACAAGGTCTTCATCCAGGGCGGCCGCGAGGCGGCGATCCGAGAGCCCAGCGGGATCAGCTACGCCATCCCGATGGACCTTGCCGCCCCGCTACTGGAGGAGTACCGGCAAGCCGATTAAGCTCGGTTCCCCCCGGCACCCTCTTGAACCGCCGCATTGAACCTGAACGCATCATTGATGCTGTTTTGTGACCATGCTACCATGGTCACTATAAGGGCTGCAGGCAATGACGGTTTTCGTTGGGAGTCCAGAGTCATGGCTGAAACCATCTCGAAATCATGTTTCAAACCGAAGGCTTTGGAATATTTCCGCAAAATTCAGGAGGAAAATGGCGAGTTAATCATTACCGACCACAACAAACCGGTACTCAAGATTATCCCCTATCGAGAAGAACCGGTCGTGGTGCTGCGTGAATTGCGTAACACGATACGACGTTATGAGCAGCCGTTTGAGCCCGTCGCTGAAAAGGACTGGGAGTCCCTGCAGTGATTCTGCTGGATACCCATGTCTGGCTGTGGTGGCTCAGCAATCCCGAAAAACTGTCCGCCGCTGCCGCTAGAGCTATTGACGACGGGGTTCGTGAAAACGGCATCGTGATATCTTCCATTTCAAGCTGGGAAGTCGCTCTGCTGGTGATTCGCGGCCGCCTGGAGTTGGCCATTAATCACCGGGACTGGATCGGCAAGACGGAAGGGCTGCCGTTTGTGCACTTTGTCCCGGTGAACAACCTCATCGCCTTGCGTTCAGTGGAACTTCCCGGCGCGTTTCATCCCGATCCCGCCGACCGCATCATCGCCGCTACCGCCATGACTATGGCGATCCCCCTGGTCACCGGCGATCAAAAGATAATCGACTATCCGCACCTGCAAACCATCTGGTAGCGCGCTCCGGCGCCGCTTTTGCACCGCCGCTACCTCCGGCCGTAGGTATCGTCGAAGCGGACGATGTCGTCCTCCTCCAGGTACGGCCCCGACTGGATTTCGATGATCTGGAGCGGGATCTTCCCCGGGTTCTCCAGCCGGTGGGTGTGGGTCTTGGCGATGTAGGTGGACTGGTTCTCCTCCAGGTAGACCTCCCGCTCGCCGTTGACGATCCGCGCCGTGCCGGCGATGACCACCCAGTGCTCGGAGCGGTGGTAGTGCATCTGCAACGAGAGCCGCCCGCCGGGTTTGACGACGATCCGCTTGATCTTGTAGCCCGGCCCTTCCTCCAGGATGGTGTAGCTGCCCCAGGGCCGGTGGGCGGTCAGGTGGATCTCGGTGAGGTGGGGGTGGCCCTCCCGCACCCGCGCCACCAGACGCTTGAGGTCGGCGAGGCGATCCCGGGGGCAGACCAGGGTGGCGTCGCGGGTCTGGACCACGGCCAGCCCCTCCACGCCCAGGGCGGCGATGAGGCCGCCGTCCTCGCTCCACAGCAGGTTGTCCCGGGCGTCCACCGGCAGCGCCGGACCGCTCACCGCGTTGCCGTCGGCGTCCTTCTCGCGCACTTGGTAGAGCGCCTCCCAACTCCCCAGGTCGTTCCACGCCATCTCCACCGGCACCACGGCCACCGCGCCGGCGCGCTCCACCAAGCCGTAGTCGATGGAGAGATCGGGGAAGGCGCCGTACGCCTCGGCGTGCGGCGGCGTCTCGGCCCCGGCCAGGGCGGACGCCGCCGCGGCCACCTCGGGCTGGTGCTCGGCCAGCAGCTCCATGAAACGGTCGGCGCGGAAGACGAACATCCCGCCGTTCCAGTAGTAGCCGCCCGCCGCCAGAAAGCCCTCGGCGGTCTGCCGGTCGGGCTTCTCGACGAACCGCTCCACCCGCTCCACGCCGTCCAGCAACGGCGGCCCGGCCTCGATGTAGCCGAAGCCGGTGGCCGGTTCCGTGGGGCGCATACCGAACAGCACGAAATAGCCGTCGGCCGCCGCCCGCTCGGCGGCGGCCCAAGCGGCGTGGAACGCCTCGGGGCGGCCCACCAGGTGGTCGGAGGAGAAGACGCCGACCACGGATTCCGGCGCTTCCCGGGCGATGCGGGCCACCGCCCAGGCGATGGCGGGCAGGGTGTTGCGGGCCACCGGCTCCACCAGGACCCGGTCCGCCAGCGCCGGGGCGACGCCGTGCAGCTGGCCCATGACCTCGAAGCGGTGGTCCTCGTGGGTCACGGTGGTGACGCGGCTGGCGTCGACCATCGGCAGCAGCCGCCGGGCGGTCTCCTGGAGCAGCGTCTCGCTGCCGTTGAGGGCCAGGAGTTGCTTGGGCATCGCGGAGCGGGAGAGCGGCCAGAGGCGGGTGCCGGAGCCGCCGGCGAGGATCACCGCGTGGCGGTCGTGGCCAC
>SKYL01000173.1 GCA_007127935.1 Halorhodospira sp.
AGGCGCTGAAGGGTGTGCTCATGGAGTTGGATGACTGCGCCTTTCCGTTGCTCGCCGGAATCACCGCCAGCGATCAGCCCGAAGAAGCCTTCGCCGATGCCGACTACGCGCTGTTGGTGGGCGCCAAACCGCGCGGTCCCGGGATGGAGCGCAAGGACCTGCTGGAGGCCAACGCCAATATCTTCTCCGTCCAGGGGAAGGCCTTGAACCAGGCGGCTTCCCGGCAGGTGAAGGTACTGGTGGTGGGCAACCCCGCCAACACCAACGCCCTGATCGCCCAGCGCAACGCCCCTGATCTCGATCCGGCGAACTTCACCGCCATGACCCGCCTCGACCATAACCGGGCGGTGGCCCAGTTGGCGGGCAAGGTCGGATGCGCCACCACCGACGTGAAGAAGATGATCGTCTGGGGCAACCACTCGGCGACCCAGTTCCCCGATCTCCGTCACGCCACGGTCTCCGGGAAGGCGGCCAAGGAGCAGGTGGATCACGCCTGGGTGAAGGACGACTTCATCCCCACCGTCCAGCAGCGCGGCGCCGCCATCATCAAGGCACGGGGCGCGTCCAGCGCCGCCTCGGCCGCCAGCGCCGCGATCGACCACATCCGCGATTGGGCGCTGGGCACCCCAGCGGACAACTGGGTGAGCATGTCGATCCCGGCCGACGGCAGCTACGGCATCGAGGAGGGGATCGTCTACTCCTACCCGGTGACTTGCAGCGGTGGGAAGTACTCCATCGTCCAGGGCCTGGAGATCGACGACTTCGCCCGTGAGCGGATGAAGCTCACCGAGCAGGAATTGCGCGAAGAGCGGGACGGCGTAAAGCACCTGCTACCGTAACCGTTGCCATGGCCGCCACCGGCCGTTGGGGGAGCCGGGGAGGTCTGGGGGCTTCCGCGTGGGACGTTAAGCGGAGCCGCGGTCCGCAGCCGGACTAGGCCCGACAGGGCGCGCACATGGATGTGCGCGCCGGCCTGCGCGCAGGGAGCGCGTCAGGCCGGCCCCGGCGGAGGACCGCATAGGCGGAGCGGGTCCCACGCGGAAGCCCCCAGACCTCCCCGGCTCCCCCAACGGCCGGTGGCGGCCAGGCACTGCAGTATGGAGGGCGCATGAGCCAAGATGGCAGAACGTGGCGCGTTGCGGTGATGCCGGGGGACGGCATCGGTCCGGAGGTGATGGATGCGGCCCTGGAGGTCCTCGCCGCCCTGCCTTCACCGCGCTTCCAATGGACCAAGCTGGAGTGGCCCTCCCACCGCTGGCATCAAACCCACGGCGCAATGATGCCCGCCGATTGGCGCGCTCAACTCTCCGGCTTTGACGCCCTGCTGATGGGGGCGTTGGGCGACCCGGGCCCCGCCGACGAACCCGGGCGCTATCTGCTCCCCGACGGGGTCTCCCTGGCCCCCCTGCTGCAACTGCGCAAAGGGTTCGACCTGTGGGCGTGCGAGCGCCCGGCGGCGCCTATGGCCGGCGCGCCCAACTACCTCTCCGATCCGCGTTCGCTGGAGACCGACATGCTGGTCATCCGGGAGAACAGCGAGGGGGAGTACGTGGATCAGGGCGGGCGTGTGGCGGCAGGGACGTCACGTGAGACGGCCACTCAACTGGAAGTCTTCACCCGGATCGGCACTGAGCGGATCATCCGCCACGCGTTTCAGCGGGCACGGACCCGGGCCGAGGAGCGTCGTGCCGGCCTGCGGCGGGCGAAGCGATTCCCCTTCCCAAACGGGGCCGCTGATGCCGCGGTCTGTGTGGTGACCAAGCGCAACGCGGTGCAGTACGCCGGAGAGCTGTGGAGTGATGTCTTCGCCGAGGTGGCGGCCGACTATCCCGACGTGGCGACGCACCATGAACTGATCGACGCCTGCTGCATGAAGTTCGTGACCGCCCCGTGGGCCTTCGACGTGGTAGTGGCCAGTAATCTCCACGGCGACATCCTCACCGACCTGGCCGCGGTCCTGGCCGGCGGGATGGGGGTGGCGCCGTCGGTGAACGTCAATCCGGCCGACCGTTCGGCGCCGCCGCTCTTCGAGCCTACCCACGGCAGTGCGCCGGATATCGCCGGCCGGGGCGTGGCCCATCCGGCGGCCATGATCCTCACCGCGGCGGGTATGTTGGAGTGGATGGGCGAAGAAGATGAGACGGCGGCGAAGGCCGCCGCCGCCGTGCGCCGGGCGGTGGCCGACGACCTGGCCGAGTACGGCATGTCCGGCCGCGCTACCGCGGAGGTGGCCCGGTCCATCGCCCGCCGGGTGGCCGGCTGTTAGACTGTACAAGGCATGGTCTTGGTGCGCCTGGACGGCGCATCAGACCCCGCCGACAAAAAGAAGAGCCACGCTTACGGAGGAACCATGGACCAGAAGCCCGGTGCTGAAGGGTCCGGCCACCTGTCACCGCTCCTGCAGCAGTCCAGCGCTGTCGTTGCCGAACGGGGCGAGGGCACCTACATCATCGGCCGCGACGGCCGCCACTATCTCGACTTCACTTCCGGCATCGGCGTTACCGCCACCGGCCACTGCCACCCGAAGGTGGTGGAGGCGGTACAAAGGCAGGCGGCGCGGCTGTCCCACGGTCAGTACGCCATCCTCCGCCACCCCGGCCTGTTGGAGCTGAGTGAACGCCTGGCGGCCCGGATGCCGGGGCCCATCGACCGGCTCTTCTTCGCCAACGCCGGCACCGAAGCGTGTGAGGCCGCGGTCCGCTTGGCGCGCCACGCCACCGGCCGGCCCAATCTCATCGTCTTTCACGGCGGCTTCCACGGCCGGACCATGGGGTCGCTCTCCATGACCACCTCCAGCGTTGGGTTGCGGGCGGGCCTGCAGCCGATGATGGGCGGCGTGGTGGTGGCGCCGTTTCCCCACGTCTATCGTTACGGATGGAGCGAGGAGGCGGTCACCGACTTCTGCCTGCGGGAGTTGGACCATATCTTCGCCACCTACTCCAGCCCCAAGGAGACCGCCGCGTTCTTCGTGGAGCCGATTCAGGGCGAGTCGGGTTACGTGCCCGCCAACACCGCCTTCATGGAGGGGCTGCGCCGCCGCGCCGATGAGCACGGCATCTTGCTCATCGTCGACGAGGTGCAGACCGGATACGGCCGCACCGGCCTTTTCTGGGCGCACCAGCGCTATGGTGTCCAGCCCGATGTGGTGGTGACCGCCAAGGGGTTGGCCAGTGGCTACCCGCTCTCCGCCTTCGGCGCCTCTGCCGATCTGATGGGCAAGGGGTGGCCCGGCTCCCAGGGAGGCACTTACGGTGGCAACGCGGTCTCCTGCGCGGCGGCCCTGGCCACCCTTGATGTCATCGAGGAGGAGGGATTGGTGGAGAACGCGGCGTCGCAAGGGCGGCGGTTGCGGGGGCTGCTGGACGATCTGCGGCGGACCCAGCCGGCCATCGGCGACATCCGCGGCGAGGGGCTCCTGGTGGGTACCGAGATGGTCGACGCTGATGGCCGCCCCGACGGTGAGCGCGCCCGGCGGCTGCTGGGGGCCATGGAAGAGCGTGACGTGCTGATGATTCGCTGCGGTCCTTACGGGCAAGTGGTGCGTTGGCTGCCGCCGTTGATCGTCACCGAGCAGGAGATCGACCGGGCGGTGGAAGCGTTCGCCGATGCCTTGAACGCCACCGCCTGATCGCTGAAAAGAAAAAAAGAGGTCGTCCATGGATTTGTCTTCGATACGCAACGCCTACCGCCGCTACGCCCGGCACTACGACAAGATCTTCGGCCCGGTATTCGCGCCGGGCCGGCGGCTGACCATGGAGTACGTCAACGCGGAGCCCGGGCGGCGCATCCTGGAGGTGGGCGTCGGCACCGGGCTCTCGCTGCCGGAATATCGGGACGACGTGAGCGTCGTGGGAATCGATGTCAGCCCCGACATGCTCGACGTGGCCCGCCGCCGGGTGGAGGAGGAGCGCCTCCGGCAAGTGGAAGGGCTCTACGAGATGGATGCCGAGGCATTGGAGTTTCCGGACGATAGTTTCGACGTGGTGGTGGCCATGTACGTCGCCTCCGTGGTGCCGAACCCCCAGCGGTTCATCGACGAGGTCCGCCGCGTCTGCCGGCCCGGCGGGGATATCCTGATCGTCAACCACTTCGCCTCCAACCACCCGGTGCTGCGCCGCATGGAACAGACCCTCAAGCCGCTCTCCAAGATCCTGGGGTTCCGCACCGACATGGAGTTGGACGACCTTCCCGAGTTCGCCGACTTCCAGCGGGTCGGAGTCCATCCGACCAACCTCTTCGGCTACTGGAAGCTGGTCCACTACCGCAAGGGGCCGGTGGAGGAGATCGAGGAGCCGTTGGCCATGGTCGGCTAGAGACGAATCCGACCGATCTCCATCCCCATCCGTACGGGACTCCCAGGACCTAGTTCAGGGCGCCACGCCACCTGTCCGTCCTCGAAAAGCAGGATCACCGTCGATCCGAGGTTGAACCGCCCCAATTCGTCTCCACGCTGGAGCGCCACCTCACCGTTGGACGGCAGGGGTGTCGCCCCCCACCGTCCCCGTGGAGAGAGTGGCCCGCCCCACGCCGTCTCCATCAGGCCCACGTTCACCGCGCCGACCAGGATCACCGCCACGGCCCCGGCGTCGCTCTCCCACACCGTCACCAGCCGCTCGTTGCGCAGAAAGAGCCCGGGTAGGGCGCGGACCGCGGCGGGGGCAACGGTGAGCAACCGCCCCGGCACGTGGACGGCGCTTAGAAGCCGGCCGTCGCGGGGGGCGTGGATGCGGTGGTAGTCCCGGGGCGAGAGGTAGATGGTCATGAACGCCCCATTCCGGAAGGGGTGGGGGTCGCCGGCCGCGCCCGCCAACAATTCCGCCGCGGAGTAGTGGTGGCCCTTGGCCTGCAGGATGCCTTCGCCGTCCAGGGTGCCCACGGCGCTCACCGTGCCGTCGCAGGGAGCGGCGACGGCGGCGGCATCCCCCGGAAGCGGTCGGCTCCCCGCCTTCAAAGCGCGGGTGAACAGGGCATTGAAACTGGGGTAGGCCGCTGGGTCGGTGTGTTCCGCCTCGGCCAAGTCGATCCGGTAGCGGCGCACGAAGAACCGGTTTAGCGGGTTCTTGAGCCACGGCCACCGGCAGTGGGCCACCGCCCGGGTGAGCCGGGAGAGGAGCCGTGTCGGCAGCAGGCGGTGGCCGGCGGCGGCCAAATGGTGTGCAGGGGTCGGCGGGGGTTCGCCCCGGGCCGGATCGGGTCCGTTCATCGATGCTCCCAATAGTCTCGGACGGCCGCTACGTCCTCGGCGAGGGTGGCGGGCGAGTGGGGTGGGGTGAAGACGGCCTGGAGCTGGCCCTCGGGGTTGATCAGCAATATCGCTGAGCTGTGATCCACCGTGTAGCCGCCATTGTAATCCCGGCGCATATGGGCGATGCCGAGACTGCCGGTGAGCCGGCGGATCTCGCTCATCTCTCCGGTGACGCCGATGATGCCCGGATCGAAGAAGGGGAGATAGTCCCGCAGTTGTTCCGGGGGGTCCCGTTCCGGATCGACGGTGATAAAGACGGTCTCCACGCCTTCCCCGGTGGCCGCCTCCAGCTGCCGCACCGCCTCCGCAAGGGTCGACAAGGTCAGTGGGCAGACATCGGGGCAGTAGGTGAAGCCGAAGGTGACCAGGGT
The DNA here is from genome assembly GCA_007127935.1 of Halorhodospira sp. Lineage (GTDB taxonomy): Bacteria > Pseudomonadota > Gammaproteobacteria > Nitrococcales > Halorhodospiraceae > SKYL01. The sequence goes on from SKYL01000173.1 coordinate 5,617, forward strand.
CCATTGGAACCGGAACCGGGTGGGGGTGAATGGCGCGCCTTGGTGGTCCCACAGCTCGAATGCGGCCATGGGGCGTCCCCCTTCCAGGTAGGTTCCGGAAATACGCGGTGGTTCCGCGGGCGCCCGCTCCAGCCCAGCGGCCAGCCAGAACCCGGCGGCTGCCGCCGCCAAGGCCAAAGAACCGAGCAACAGCACCCGCCGGGTGCCGGAGGTGAACGTGAACATCGGCGAAGAGGGCCTGCGAAAAGACAACGAACAGCCCATAATACTACCAGCCAAAAGGGAGATGCGCCTTGGAACCGATCGATCACGCCCCCGAAGAACTTCAGACCATCCGCGACCTGGTGCGCTACGGGGCCAGCCGTTTCAATGAGGGCGGCCTGGTCTTCGGCCACGGGACCGACAACGCCCTGGACGAGGCCGCCGCCCTGGTGCTGCATGTGCTCCACCTGCCGGCCGACCTCTCCGAAGGCTACTGGGATGCCCGGCTGACCCGCGTTGAGAAGGAGGCCATCATGGCCCGGGTCCGCCGCAGGATCGAGGAGCGGCTGCCCCTGCCGTATATCACCCATGAGGCGTGGTTCGCCGGGTTGCCCTTCTATGTCGACAAGCGGGTCCTGGTGCCGCGTTCACCCATGGCCGAGTGGATCGAACAGGGCTTCCAGCCGTGGCTCGACCCCGATGCGGTGGATCGGGTGCTGGATGTGGGGACCGGCTCCGGCTGTATCGCCATCGCCTGTGCCTACGCCTTCCCCGACGCCCGCGTGGACGCCGTCGACAACGATGGCGATGCGTTGGAGGTGGCCGCGGTCAATGTGCAACGCCACAATGTGGCCGACCGGGTGACGCTGATCCGCAGCGACCTATTCGAGGGGGTGCCGGCGGAGGCCCGTTACCAACTCATTATCAGCAATCCGCCCTATGTCGACGGTGAGGAGATGAGCAATCTGCCGCCGGAGTACCGTCAGGAGCCGCGCGCCGCGCTGGCGGCCGGCGAAGACGGCTTGGACATGGTGCGCCGAATGCTGGCGCGGGCCGGGGACCACCTCACGGAAGACGGCGTGTTGGTGGTGGAGGTCGGCTACTCCGCCGAGACGTTGGAGCAGGCCTTCCCCGACGTCTCGTTCCTTTGGTTGGAATTGGAGCGCGGCGGCCACGGCGTCTTTATGTTCACGAGGCAGCAACTTCAGGAGGCGGGGTTTTGCTAATGTCCAGATGGATTTTGACTGCTTTGTTGGCCGTGCCGGTCCTGGTGGGGTGCGGCGTCAATCCGGTGACCGGGGAACGGGAGTTGCGGCTGATCTCCGAGCGCGAGGAGATCGCCATCGGCAATGAACACTACGGGCCGACCCAACAATCCATGGGGGGGCCGTATAACGCCGACTCCGCTCTGGTGGAGTACGTCAACGAGGTGGGCCAACGGGTGGCGGAGAAGAGCGGCCGTCCCGGCCTGCCCTACGAGTTCGTCGTCCTCAACGATTCCGTCCCCAACGCCTGGGCTCTTCCCGGCGGCAAGATCGCCATCAACCGCGGCCTCCTGCTGGCGATGGAGAACGAGGCGGAGTTGGCCGCCGTCCTGGGCCATGAGATCGTCCACTCCGCCGCGCGCCACGGGGCCCAGCGCATGGAGCGGGGGATGGTGCTCCAGGCCGGTGTGGCCGCCGTCGGCCTGGCGACCCGGGACCACGATCTCCACGCGTTGATCGTCGGCGGGGCGGGTGTGGGCGCGGTGTTGATCAGCCAAAAGAACTCCCGCAACGCGGAACTGGAGTCGGACTACTACGGTACCCGCTACATGGCGGCGGCCGGCTACGATCCGGAGGGCGCAGTGACGTTGCAGCAGAAGTTCGTGGCGCTGGCCGGAGCCGGGGACCGCAACTGGCTGGACGGCCTCTTTGCCAGCCACCCGCCGTCCCAGGAGCGGGTGGAGGCGAACCGCCGGACGGCGCGCCAGTTGCGGGAGAAGTACGACGGGGCGTTTCGTCACGGTCTCGGTGCCGAGCGGTACGCCCGGCACATGCGTGCCTTATACGAAAGCCAGGAGGCGTACGCCGCCTACGACCAGGGGCGGAGCGCACTCGCGGGCGGCGATGCGGTCCGGGCGTTGGCCCTGGCGGACAGTGCCGTGGCGGCCTACGGAGAAGAGGCGGCCTTCCACGCCTTGCGCGGCGCGGCGTTGATCGAGCTGGGCCGGGACGACGAGGCGGAAGCGGTGCTCGACCACGCGCTCTCCCTCAATGGTCATTACTTCGCCATCCACCTGGAGCGCGGTCTGCTGGCGGAGCGGCGCGGCGATCACCGCCAGGCACGCGATCACCTGGAGCGTTCCAACCAACTGCTGCCCACCGCCCCGGCCCACTTCACACTGGGCGCGTTGGCGGAACAGCGGGGCGACGGCGGTGCCGCTGCGCGGCACTATCGGGCGGCGGCGGAATCCGATAGTGACTATGGCCGCCGGGCGCGGCGGGCCCTGTCGCGGTTGGAAGGGTAGTACTAGATGCGGGTCGCATCGGGCGGGATCTGGAGTTGCTGCCCGGGGTAGATCCGATGGGGGTCGGCGATCCCCTCTCGGTTGTAGGTGTAGAGCACGGGCCACAATCCCGGGTTGCCCCACTGCTCATCGGCGATGGACCAGAGGGAGTCCCCCGGGCGTACGGTGTAAACCACCGGTGTCGGTGCAGGCGGGGACGGCTCCGGCAACTCCGCCGCTGCCGTGATCTCTTCCGCCGGGGATTCCTCCGCCGTGACCCCTTCGATGATGGGTGTGTCGGTGGGCGGTTGAGACGCTTCCAGTCTCGTTTCCGGGGGGGTAGCGGTGGCGGTGACGGCCGGCCCGTCTTGATCAGGGGGGATCGCATCGGCGGTGGTCTCCGGCTGTATGGAGCGTTGCGCTCCAACGTAGAGGGCGGCACCGGCGGCCAGTGAGCCCACCACCCCAATTGCAGGCCACGCAAGGGGACGACGCCCCCTTCTCGCGGCAGGTGGGTCAGAGAGGTGGAGACACTCCGCGTTCACCCGGTCGGCCAACGCGCGGGAGGGTGAGAAGTGCGCCGTGTAGTGGGCGGGAGTCACGATGGCCGCCCCGGTTTGCGGGTTGCGTCCGTGGCGGTCCTTGAGCCAGACCGGCTTGAAGCTTCCAAAACCCCGCAGGGTGACGGTCTCCCCCTCTTCGAGTGCCTCGGCGACGCCTTCAAAAAAGGCCTTCACACACTTCTGGGCGCCACGGTGGTCCATGCCGGTCTCTCGCGCCAGATCTTCGGATAGCCTGTTCATAAAGAGGCGGCGAGGGGCGTCCATGCGCTATCTCCGGCGGTTGATCCGTTGGATCAGCGATGGGCTGGGTTTGAAAGAGATGGCGACCTTGGGCGGTGCCTCCATGACCGTTTTGGTCGTGGGGTTGTAAAATTTTCGCGATTTACGAAAAACCGGCTTTAGGGTGCCGAATCCCCGTGCAATTACGGTGTTTTTATCGGATAGATGGTCGGAAAGGAGCGACAGGATATGGTCCAGCGCAGCCTTGGAGTGGCTGGTTTCCATTCCTGTTTTTGTGGATATCTTTCTGATCAACTGATCTTTGTTCATCAGACATCCTTGTGGGGTTTTTTAACCCTTTTGTCTTCTTTCAATGAAGACATTACCGCAATTTGATTTTTCTTGTCACCCCTGTTGTCCCGGTGGTTTTGTGGGATTATTTTCTTGCTGCAAGTGGTTTACTGAAAGGCTCCGCCGCTTCGGTTCGCGCTGTTGATCAAAAAGAGTGCATCGAGCGGGATCTGGGCTCTGTTTGGCGCAGGAGGCGCTTGTGGGCACCCTGCGCCAGAGCCTTACCCAGAAGGGCGCCTTCCGGAAGCAGTCCCTCCAGTGCGAGGACCAGCTCTTCGGTATCTGCCGCCTGCCGCAGTCCGCCGCTGCGGCGCAGATGGTCGACCACCTCAGCGAATGGTCCCATGTGGAGGCCGGTGACCGCGGGTACACCCATGGCCAGAGGTTCCAGTGGGCTGTGGCCACCGGCAGGCACCAAGCTGCAACCGATGAATGCGGCGTCGCCGGCAGCGTAGAAGAGTGGCAGCTCTTCAAGGGAATCCAGCAGGTAGACGTCCGTGTTGGCCGGACAACCCGCCCCTTGGCTGTGCCGTTGCACCCGAAGCCCTTTCATACACAGCCGGGCGAACGCTTCGTCGGCCTCGTCGGCGCGGCGGGGGGCGAGGACCAGTAGCAGGCTTGGATGGCGGCGGCGTAGCCGCAACAGCGCTGTGGCGAGCAAGGGGGTCTCTTGCGGATGGACACCGCCCGCAACCCAAACCCGCCGCTTCTCCCCCAACCCTTGGCGAATGGAGTAGGCCGCCATGCGGTAGCACGGGGGTACGTCGCAGATCCAAGAGTCGTGTGGCGACTCGGGAGGCTGTGCGGCGAAGGTGGGTAAGACGGGTGGGGATGACGGTAACGTGGCATTCATGGGGGTATCTCCCGTGAGCGGCTGATCATAAATCGATGGCGATCACGGTAGCGCCCATGCGTGACGCGGCGGCGACACCGGGGTGACGCTTACTTGAATGCAAAAAAGATCTTCACGCATTCCGATCTATTTCACCGTAATGGTGATCTGCTCCGAGACCACCGGCGGGTCGAAGCTCATGTGGCGGTAGTCCATAAACAGCAATTGCACGGTGTGGGTGCCGGGCTGGAGATCAAGCACGGTCTCCGTTTGTCCGCCGCCAAAGTGGCGCGTCTCATCAGAGAAGGGCAGTGAAGCATTCAGGTCCACCCGATCCAGTGGCTTGTTGATCAGCAAGTGATGGTGTCCAGTCTTGGGTAGGTCGACCCCGGCCGGTGCGACGCCCATCCCCCGTAGCCCCATGCGTATCGTGACCGGCCCTGTAATCGTCTCACCGTCCGTGGGCGAAATCAGATAGACCTCGGCACCTTCAGGGGCCGCAATGCGTTCCAAATCGGCTGCTGCCGGGAAAACGGCAAGGGCCGCTACAGCGAGAGTGATCCCCAGGAGTTGGATCCTCATGACGAAGTCCTCCTTCGTTTGCCATCGTCTTTGCGCCAGCGGTTCGTGGGAAACGAATCACCATCCGCCTATCGGTGATTATAGACGATGTATATCGATGCTGGCGGACGAGGGTTTTGTGTGTATAGATAGGGGTTCTCTGCGACCTGCGGGTCATCGAGCAGTTGGCGTGGAAGTGAGTGCCTTTGCATGACGCAGTGGCGACAGCGGGGTAACGATTGTTTGAAACCGGCTTCCTTACAAAGCGCCGACGAAGAACGGTAGGGCGAAGGATCCCCATGTGAGAAGGGCGCCGATGGCGGCGCCGGCGGCAACATCGGTGGGGTAGTGGAGCCCGAGGACCACGCGGGATGCCGCGATGAGCATGGCCACGGGGATCAGCCACCCAGTTAGGGCGGGGTAGTACGTGGTGGCAAGGATCGTGAACGAGACGGCATGCAAGGTATGCCCCGATGGAAAACTGTAGCGATCCAGGGCCCGTGTTCCCAACGCGACTCTCGGCTCCGCTTCGTAGGGGCGGAGGCGTTGCGTACCGTGTTTGATCGCGGCGTAGAGCGCGGTGCCCCCGAGCCCCACCACCGCCATGTGGAGTAGCGCCGGGATGGCGGAGATGCCTTGGACCAGCAGTAAGGCGATCCACAGGGCGTACCAGAGAATGCCATCGCCGAGGCGGCTGGCGGCGATGAAGACGGCGTGGGACGGTTGGACCCTTTGTAGGCGGCCGAGAACCAAGCAGGCGGCGATCTCCCACTGATGGAAACGGATCAGGGCTCGTTGCATGCGGCACTCCCACTGAGCGGATGGGTATCTCCGGCCGCGTGGGCCAGCAGGTCCGTAAACCGGCGGGCGATATGCGCCCAAGTCTCGCCGGTGACCGCTTCACGGGCCGCCAGCCCTTGGGCGCGCAGCGCGAGTGGCGGATGCCTTCCAGGAGGCGCGCAGGGATGAACAGAAGTGTTCGGGGTGAAAGCGCTCGGTGTCGACCCCGCGGCGCAAGACCTCGACGGAACGATACCCCGTCTGTTCCAGGCGCTGCTTCAGTGCCGCCGTGGGCGCTAACGTGAGATCGGTCCGGTTGTGGAACCAGCGCAGATATCCGTGGACGGCGGCGCTGAGCCGAGCACCGCCGTAGTGCTGGCAGTATGCGTCGAACCGGGTATGGAAGCCGCTGACCACCGCCACTCCGAGGCGCCGGGCGGCGGTGACGGCCGCCCAGCCCAACGGGCCTTCAGTGGCTACATAGACGGCGTCGGGAGGGCGAATATGCCACAGCGTCTCCAGCGTGCGAGGTCGGACCAAGCCGCAGCGGACGGTGGTGTATCCCGGCAGCGGGACGCCGATCACGGTATGGGAGAACGGCTCCCGGACTTCGGAGCGTGCCGGATGGCGGGGGGCCACCAAGTCGACTTCCACGCCTCGCTCTCGTAACTCCCGGGATAGGTGATCCAGGGTGTGAGCAACCCCGTTGCTCTCGGGGGCGAAGGTCTCCGAGACGACGGCGATCCGATGCAGGGAGCGTGTTGGGGCCGTTGCCGTTTGCGGACGTGTGACTGCGCTTTTCATGGGCGCAGTTTTGTCGAGCCGCGTTGCACCGCCGTGACCGGTGGATGAGCCGTTTATGACAATCCGGTCATGTCCGTGGCGGCATGGGCTGAAGTGACGAGAGGGTGGCAGTCATGCCAGACCGGTCCTGCTATGCTACGCGGGCTATGGAGATGTACACCACAAAAGGCGATTTTCGCCACGACGAGATGTCGTCCATGGGCGTGCTGGTGGCCAACCTCGGCACCCCCGACGAGCCCACGACG
>SKYL01000250.1 GCA_007127935.1 Halorhodospira sp.
GGCCCACGCCGGCGGCGGCGCGGTGGTGTAGACGTAGGTGCGGGCGGACTGCACCAAGTAGTCGATCAGCTCCCGGCTGCCGGCGACGAAGGCGCCGAAGACGCCGAACCCTTTTCCCAGCGTGCCCACCAGCACCGGCACCCGCGCCGGATCGCATCCGGTGGCGGCGATCGTGCCGCCGCCGCCATCGCCGATCACCCCCAAGCCGTGGGCGTCGTCCACCACCAGCACCGCCCCCGCCGCCTCGGCGGCGTCGGCCAGCCCCGGCAGCGGAGCCACGTCGCCGTCCATGCTGAAGACGCCGTCGCTGACCACCAGGGCCGGGGTCTCGGCTGCGCCGGTACCGAGGCGGCGCGCCAAATCAGCGGCATCGGCGTGACGGTAGCGCACCCCCCGCGCTCCGGCCAAGCGCACCGCATCGATGAGCGAGGCGTGGTTGAGCCGGTCCTCCGCCACCACCGCGCGCCGTCCGGAGAGCGCCGCCAGGGCGGTCACCACGCCGAGGTTCGCCATATAGCCGGTGGAGAAGAGCAGCGCCGCCTCGCGGCCGGTGAAGGCGGCCAGGGCCTCCTCCAGTTCCGCGTGTTCCGGGCGGTGGCCGGTGACCAGGTGGGCGGCGCCGGCACCGGCGCCGCTCCGGCGCAGCACGGCGGCCGCCGCCTCCGCCGGACGGGAGTCGGCGGCCAAGCCGAGGTAGTCGTTGCCGCACAACACCACCACGCGGCGGCCGTCATCGGCCACCGCCTCGGCGCCGTCGTAGTCCCGTAGCGTCCGCGTTCGGCGCAGCAGCCCCCGGCAGCTCCGCTCGTCCAGCGCCGCCGCCAACCGCCGGTTCAGTTCCACGGCGGGAACGCCCACGTTACCCCCGGGCCTCTCTGCGGCACGGCTCCGACGGCTGGAACGCCATGCCGAGGCGGGCCAGCAGCGCGTGGTCCTCATCCTGGGACGGGTTCGGGGTGGTCAGCAGCTTTTCGCCGTAGAAGATGCTGTTGGCCCCGGCGAGGAAGGCGAGGGCCTGCAACTCGTCGCTCATCGACTCCCGGCCGGCCGAGAGACGGACGTGGGAGGCCGGCATCAAGATGCGCGCCACGGCGATGGTGCGGACCATCTCCAGCGGGTCCACCCCCGCCGTCTCCTCCAGCGGGGTCCCCGGGATCGGCACCAGGCGGTTGATGGGCACGCTCTGGGGCGGCTCCGGCAGATTCGCCAACGTCTTCAGCAACTCCACCCGGTCGGCCCGGCTCTCCCCCAGTCCGACGATCCCGCCGCAGCAGACCTTCAGCCCGGCCCGGCGGACCTGCTCCAAGGTGTCGAGGCGATCGGCGTAGGTGCGGGTGGTGACCACCTCCGCGTAGTGCGACTCGGAGGTATCGAGGTTGTGGTTGTAGTAATCGAGCCCGGCCGCCGCCAGGCGCTCCGCCTGACCGTCCTTCAATAAGCCGGCGGAGAGGCAGGTCTCGAGCCCCTCCTCCTTCACCGTCCGCACCATCGCCTCCAGCGCCCCCACGTCCCGCTCCTTGGGGCCGCGCCACGCCGCGCCCATGCAGAGGCGGGACGCGCCCGCCGCCTTGGCCCGACGCGCCGCCGCCCGTACCGCGTCGAGGTCGAGCAGGGATTCGCGCTCCAGCCCGGTCTCGTAACGCGCGCTCTGGGAGCAGTAGGCGCAATCCTCGGAACAGGCTCCGGTCTTCACCGAAAGCAACGTCGACGCCTGCACCCGGGTCGGGTCGTGGTGGCGGCGATGGACCGTCTGGGCGGTGTAGAGCAGATCGGGGAAGGGCTGTTCGAAGAGGGCGGCCACCTCCTCGGTGGTCCACTCCCGGTGGTCGGTTTCCATAGCGCGCTCCGCCTGTTTTAGACTCGAGTGGGGATGTTCGAACAGCCGGGCCAAGGGCGGGAGGCGAGTCTCCTTGCGGGGGACGCTGTGAATACTTCCCTGTACGCTGTTGCGGACCATCCCTGGTCCGCACCCTTTGGGCGCGCTTTGCGCGACCCGGTTTGCTCCCCGCAAACCGGTCGACGGCGGCCTCCATGCCGCCGACGCCCCCGCAAGGAGACCCGCCCCCCACCCTCGGCTCGGCTTTTCGAGCTTCCTTGGTGGAACCGGCTAGGATGCTAGCACGAGGACCGGGATGGTCAACTTTTTCAACAGCCGCCAGGTTGACCAATGGCGGCGGCGCTTGATCGACGCGCTTTACCCGCCCCGCTGCCGCCTATGTGGCGACCCCGGGGCGGCGGGCATCGACCTTTGCCACGAGTGCCGGTGTGGGTTGCCGTGGAATCGGGCGGCGTGCCCCCGCTGCGCGCACCCATGCGTCACCGAGGCGGAGGCGCCGCCCGGAGAGACGGCGTGCCCCCAATGCCGGCGCCGCCCCACCCGTTTCGATACGGCCATCGCGCCACTGCTCTATGAGCCGCCGGCGGAGACTTTGATCCACCACTTCAAGTTCCGCGGCCGCTTGGCCGACGGCCGCCTGCTCGGCATGCTGCTGGCCCGGGCAGTGGCCCAGCGAGTGACGGCGCTGCCCCTGGCGGTCGTCCCCATCCCGTCCCACCGGGGGCGACTGATGAAGCGGGGATTCGAACCGACCTGGGAGATTGCCCGCTGGTTGCGCCGGGAACTGCCGGAACTGCGCATCCTCGATGCCTTGGAGAAACGGCGGGCCACCCCCTTTCAGTCGGCGCTGCCCGCCCGGCAACGGCGCGATAACATCCGCGGCGCCTTTGTGCCGCGGAACATCGAGTTGCCCCGCCACGTCGCCGTCCTCGACGATGTGGTCACCACCGGCGCCACCGCCGAGGAAGCGGCGCGGATACTGCGGCGCGCGGGAGTGGAACGGCTGGATTTATGGGCAGTGGCGCGGACCCCACAGCCGGAGCCGGCACTCGCGTCATTTCTCCCCTAAAGCATCCGCCGCGATCTCCCGCACTTCGGGATGCTCGTCGCTCAGGCGGGCGCGGAGGGTGGCGGCGGCTTCACCGGCACCGGTCAGGCCGAGGAGGTGGCAGGCGTCGGCGCGGACACGGTGGTCTTCGTGGCCGGCGAGGTCGATCAGCCGCGGGACGAGGCCCCGCAAGGCGTCGCCACCCGCCGCCCCTTCCATCACCGCGACCACACCGATGCGGACCTGCATCGGCGTTTCGGTATCGGCCAGCAACGGCAACAGCGCCTCCAGGAATCCGGGCACCTCGGCAGTCAGCCGTTCGGCCCGAGACAGATCGCCACCGGAGAGGATCTCCCGGGCGTAGGCGGTCCACCCTTCACCGCTGCCGGCCAGGCGAGCCCACTCCCGCAACGCCGCCGGAGTCCGGGCGCCCACCAGTTCGAAGGGGCCGATGTGAATCAAGAAGGCGACGAA